>JAJFTZ010000041.1 GCA_021372675.1 Eubacteriales bacterium | reverse complement strand
GGATCGTCCGGCTTTACGGAGGTAGAAAAAAGCATGAAAAAAAGGTATCCTTTCGCCGCCGCGTCCGCCGTCGCGCTCGCGCTCCTCTTTGCGGGCTGCGCGGGGGCGCGTGTCGAGCGCGTGCCAACGCCCGCGCCCACGCCGACGCCCGCGGCGTTTGCCATGCCCGCGGTGCCCGCCAATACGGAGGAGTCGTTTCAAAGCTACGGCACGCTCACGCTTGAGGAGCAGCTCAAGTGCCATTCCATCGGGCGGCTCGTTTACACGGCGGCCCATTCCGAGCCGGGCGCGGATTATTACGAGGCCGTACGGGCCTACGTCATAGCCTATATGGCGGAGGGCGGCGTGGAACTGCCGGAGGGCTTCACCGTCTCCGACGACTCCGGCACGGCGCTCTACTTCGAGGGCGACGCCGAGGGCGAAAGCGCGCCCGCCGCGAGGTTTTACGTTACCGATTTCAACGCCGCGCAGAACGACCGGAGCGTTTTGGCGTCCGTGCTGGAGCTCGAGAGCGATTACCTCAGCGGCGAGGATTTCCCGCGCTATATCGCGCGCGCCGTGCTCGTGCCGGAGTCGCCCAAGAGCGAGGAGCATTTTCCTTTCGACGCCGACCACGACGGTTCGCTCGATTACGCGTTCCGCTTTTACCTCCCCGACGTAGCCTATGAGGAAAGCCAAAGCGAGTGCTACATTGTCCGCTTGGAGGATTGGCGCTTCGTGCAAGAACGCGTAACGCCCGAGGCGTGGGCGGCGGCGAAGGAGGGCTACGCGAGCTACGGTGAGGCGTACGCCATGCGCGAAAACGTCAAAAAGGGCGTCAATTTATCGGCGCTGTCGCTCGAGCACGCGCTTTCCCTCGAAACCCCTTATACCGGCAAGGGCGGGAAGGGCGTTTATACCGTAAAGAACCTGTTTCTTCCCACGGGGGAGACCGCCGCGCTCACCATCAAATACCTGTATGAAAACGGCGCCTCCCGATGGGAGCTTTCGCTCGACGCGCCGGGGGGCGCGCTTACGGGCGGCTTTGGCGCCGGCGCGTTTTACTATGAAACGAGCGTCCTCTGCACCGATCTGACCGGCGACGGCGGGGAGGAGGTCATCCTGAGCGTCATGCCGCGTGACGGCGGCGGCGCGGGCGGCGAGCTTCATGTGTTTACCGCGCGCTCCGGTGCGCTCGAGGAGATTTTGACCATCTGCGACGGCGACCCGGCAGAGGCGCAGGCGAAATATGCCGCGTCCTATCTCGTGGTGCCCGACGGCTTCACCTATGCCGACGGCACCTCGGCTCCCGGCTTTCAGGGCGTTTATACCCGCGCTACGGGCATTTCGACCGCGGGCTTCAAGCTGATCCGCGTCACCGCCGAGCGCGGCGGCGTAATCGCGCAGACCTACCTGTGGTGGAACGGCGACTCGTTCGAGATCGTGCGGCAAAAGGCGATCAAATAGCGGCGGTTTTCAAAGCTCTGGGGGGCCGCGGCGTTTTGCGCGGCCCTTTTTAAAAAAAGGTATTGAGCAAGGCCCGCCTCGGGTGTTACATTTGCTTTGGAAGAAAAAGAACCGGGAGGAAGCAAAAACATGCAAAAGGTCGTTTTGGGAAAAACGGGGCTTGTCGTCGGCAAAAACAGCTTCGGCGCGCTTCCCGTGCAGCGCATAGCGCGCGCGGAGGCGGTCAAGCTCATGCAAAAGGCGTTTTACGGCGGCATGAACTATTTCGACACCGCGCGCTGGTACAGCGACAGCGAGGAGAAGCTCGGCCTCGCGTTTGAGGGCATGCGCGATAAGATCGTGATAAGCACTAAAACGGGCGCGACGACGGCGGAAGGATTTTGGGCCGATCTCGCGGAGAGCCTAAGAAACCTCCGTACCGACTACATCGATATCTACCAGTTCCACAACCCCTCGTTCTGCCCCAAGCCGGGCGATGAAAGCGGTCTGTACGAGGCGATGCTCGAGGCGAAAAGGCAGGGGAAGGTGCGCTTCATCGGCATCACCAACCACAGCCTCGAGCTTGCGCGCGAGGCCGTGCAAAGCGGCCTTTACGATACGCTCCAATTCCCCTTAAGCTACCTTTCCTCCGAAGACGACGTGGCGCTCGCCGAAGAGAGTACCCGCGCGAACATGGGCTTCATCGCGATGAAGGCGCTCGCGGGCGGGCTCATCACAAAGTCGGCGCTCGCCTACGCATACCTCGCGCAGTTTTCCCATGTAGCGCCCATCTGGGGCATCCAAAGGGAGTCGGAGCTTATGGAATTCCTTTCCTACAACGACGCCCCGCCCGCGCTCGACGCGCGCGCGCTTTTAGAAATCGAGGCGGACCGAAAGGAGCTTTCCGGCTCGTTCTGCCGCGGCTGCGGGTATTGTATGCCCTGTCCCGTGGGCATTAAAATCAACAACTGCGCGCGCATGAGCCTTATGATAAGGCGCGCCCCCGAGGCGTCGTGGCTCACTGCGGAATGGCGTGAAAACATGGCGCAGATCGAAAATTGCCTCAACTGCGGGCAATGCGTTTCGCGCTGCCCCTACAAGCTCGATACGCCCGCGCTTTTGCGCGCGAATTACGAGGATTACAAGACCTTCTTAGGCTAGGCGCGGCCAAAATATTTTCCGTAACAGCCGCGCGGCGGCGCATTTGTAAAATAGGTGGTTTTGGCGTTGACGCGCCGCTTTTCTATGCTATAATGGCTCTTGGTGCGCTTGAAAATCATAGTATATGGCGCACGGGGGCCATTCGTGAATTTCTTTAAAAATTTTACAGCCATGTTCGTGCGCGAGTTCAAGGGTTATAACGCGCGCAAGCTCCAAAAGGATGTGCTTGCGGGCGTTACGGTCGCGGCGGTCGCGCTGCCGCTCGCGCTGGCGTTCGGCGTTTCGAGCGGCGCGAGCGCGGCGGCGGGGCTCGTGACGGCCATCGTGGCGGGCGTCGTGATCGGCAGCCTCTCGGGCGCGTCGTTTCAGATTTCCGGCCCCACGGGCGCTATGACCGCCATCCTCGTTTCGCTCGTGGCGCGCTACGGCATGCAGGGCGTGTTCATCGCCTGCGCGCTTTCAGGGGTGCTTTTGATCCTCGCGGGCATTTTGAAGCTGGGCGACCTCGTTTCGTTCATACCCTTGCCTGTCATCACGGGCTTCACCTCCGGCATCGCGGTCATCATCGCGCTCGGGCAGGTCAACAACCTCACGGGCCTCGTATCGGAGGGCACGGAGACCTTGGAGCGCATCGCGAGCTATTTCACGCTCGCGCAAAGCGTCAACTTTTACGCGCTCGGCCTCGGCCTCGCGGTCATCGTTTTCATGGCGCTCTACCCTAAAAAGTGGTCGGCGGTCGTGCCCGGCTCTCTCGCGGCGATCGTGCTCGCCACGGCGGCGAACGCGGCGTTCGCGTTCCCCGTGGAAAACGTGGGGGAAATACCTAAAACGCTTCTCTTGAGCGAGCGGCTCACGTTCGCGAACCTCGATCTCGGGCGCGTGAGCGAGCTGGTGATGCCCGCCGTGAGCATCGCGGCGCTCGGCATGATCGAAAGCCTGCTCTGCGGCGCGTCCGCGGGGCGTATGAAGGGCGAAAGGCTCAACGCGACCGCCGAGCTTACGGCGCAGGGCATCGGAAATCTTTTGCTGCCGTTTTTCGGCGGGGTGCCGGCCACCGCTGCCATCGCGCGCACGAGCGTGGCGGTAAAGGCGGGCGGGCAAACGCGCCTTACGAGCGTCGTCCATTCCGCGGTTTTGCTTTTATCCATGTTCGCGCTTTCCGGCGTGATGAAAAAAATACCGCTGTGCGCGCTCGCGGGCGTGCTCATGGTCACCGCGTGGCGCATGAACGAGCTTCACGTGGTGAAGGATATTTTTAAAAAGCGTATCGCGAGCGCCATGGCGCAGTTTTGCATCACGATGGCGTGCACGGTGGTGTTCGACCTCACTGTGGCAATCGTGATCGGCGTGCTGTTCTCCGTGCTCACCTTCGTCGTGAAGGTGTCGCAGGTGGATATTTCCGTGAGCGGTATCGTGCCTGAAAAGCTTCCCGAGGGCTGCGCCTCCACGCCGGATCACGACGATACCGCGGTCGTGTACGTGAGCGGGCCGCTCTACTTCGGTTCCGTGCGGCGGCTCGAGGACTGCCTGACGGGGCTTAATGGCAAGCGCCGCGTCATATTATCCATGCGCGGCGTGCCGCTTGCGGATCTTTCCGCCGTGCAGGCCGTTACGGAGCTATGCAAGGCCATGCGCGAAAGCGGCATAGAGGTGTACTTTACGAGCCTTCAGCCTAACGTGGAGCAAATGCTCGAAAAATGCGGCCTCAAGCATGCGGTGGGAGCGGAGCGCTTTTACTGGAGCACCGATCAGGCCATCAGGAGCATGGCCGAATAAAACGCTCATCCCGCGCGGCAAGCCGTCCGGTTTGTGAAATTTGCGCGCGTAGGAAGGGTATTTACTTGCCGCGGCGAACTAAGCGCCATACCCGCAAGGAAGCGGCGCAAAGGAGGAACCATGGAGAACTTCAAAATACTCACCATCAAGCAAAGCGTGTTCGAGGATAACGACCGCGACGCGGAGAAACTCCGCGCCGAGCTTAGGGAAAAGGGCGTTTTCCTTCTCAACCTCATGTCCGCGCCCGGCGCGGGCAAAACCACCGTGCTCAAAAACACCGTCAACGCGCTGAAGGGCGAATTCCGCATCGGCGTGATGGAGGCGGATATCGACTCGGACGTGGACGCGCGCACCATCGATCAAACGGGCGCGCGCGTGATACAGCTCCACACGGGCGGCATGTGCCACCTCGACGCGGATATGACGCGGCAGGGGCTTCGCGGCCTTACGACCGACGCGCTCGACCTTATCTTTTTGGAAAACGTGGGAAATCTCGTGTGCCCCGCGGAGTTCGATACGGGCGCGACCAAAAACGCCATGATCCTGAGCGTGCCCGAGGGGGACGATAAGCCGCTTAAGTACCCGCTCATGTTCACCATCTGCGACGCGCTCCTCGTCAACAAGATCGACGCGGCGTCGTTTTTCGATTTTGACCTCAAGGCCTGTGCCGCGCGCGCGAAAAAGCTCAACCCCAACATTCAAATTTTCCCCGTTTCCGCCAAGACCGGCGAGGGGATGGAGGCGTGGTACGCGTGGCTCAAAAACGAGGTAAGCGCGTCCCTCGGCGCGAAAAAGGGCTGAGCCGCAGTTTCGCACAATCCGCGCGCGCCGCGGAAAAGGGAGAAAACTCCCAAAAAGTTCCGTTTAAGTAAGCCTTTACAAGGGGTTACCCCCATGATATAATAACCAAGTTCCGGAACCGGCTGCTGTGTTTTGCGAAGCTCCAACGCATTGCTCGGCGCGCGGGGATCGAGAAAATTAAGGAGAATAGGCATGGATATTAACAAACAGGAAATCATCGACAAGTACAAACTCCACGAGGGCGACACCGGCTCCCCCGAGGTGCAGATCGCGCTTTTGACCGCGCGCATCAACCACCTCAACGAGCATCTTAAGATCAACAAGAAGGATCATCACTCGCGCCGCGGCCTTCTCAAAATGGTCGGCCAGCGCAGAGGTCAGCTCGATTATCTCAAGGAAAAGGATATCGAGCGTTACAGGACCATCATAACGAGCCTCGAACTCAGGAAATAACCTACGAAAAGAGCGGGAACGGTTTCCCGCTCTTTTTTACGTATGCCGTTTTTTTCCGCAAAAGACGCATATACGTATTGCGGCTTTCGGCAGATTTTGGTTATAATAAAAAGGATATAAATAAAGAAGAAGGAGCATGAAGACATGCAAAGAACATTTACCACCGAGATCGCGGGCAGGACGCTCACGGTCGAAACGGGCAAGTACGCCGAACAGGCGGGCGGCTCCGTTCTCGTGCGCTGCGGCGATACCGCTGTGCTCGCGTGCGCCACCGTGGCGCAAAACCCGCGCGACGGCGTGGACTTTCTCCCGCTTAGCGTAGAGTACGAGGAAAAAATGTACTCGGTCGGCAAGATCCCCGGCGGCTTTATCAAGCGCGAGGGCAGGCCCACCGAGCGCGCCATCCTCACCTCCCGCCTCATCGACCGTCCGTTAAGGCCGCTGTTCCCCAAGGGCTTCTATAACGACATTCAGGTGGTCGCCACCGTTTTGTCCGTCGATCAGGATATCCAGCCCGACGTGCTCGCTATGATCGGCGCTTCCGCCGCGCTCGCCATTTCAAACGCGCCCTTCGCAGGTCCCATCGGCGCCGTGAGCGTGGGCTTCGTGGATGGCGAATACGTGATAAACCCCGATTCCGTCGCGCGTGAAAAGAGCCGTCTGCACCTCACGGTCGCCGGCACCGCCGAGGCCGTGATGATGGTCGAGGCCGGCGCGAACGAGATTACCGAAGCCGAAATGCTCGGCGCCATCCTAAAGGCGCACGAGGAGATCAAGGGTATCGTGGGCTTCATCAAGAGCGTCGCCGCGGAGATCGGCCAGGAAAAGATTCAATTCACGCCGTACAAGCCCGACGAGGCGTTTGTTGAAAAGGTGCGCGAATACGTCGCCGATCAGGTGGAATGGTCGCTCAATACCTTCGACCGCAAGGAACGCGAACTGAGAAGCGCACAGCTCAAGAAGGAGACCGTGGAGCACTTTGCGGACGAGTACCCCAATTCCAAATCCGATATCGAAGCCATCCTCTACAACATGACCAAGGAGGTTGTGCGCGATAAGATCATCAACCGCGGCATCCGCCCCGACGGGCGCAAGCACGACGAGATACGCCCCATCTGGAGCGAGGTCGGCCTTTTGAGGCGCACGCACGGCAGCGCCGTGTTTACGCGCGGGCAGACGCAGGTGCTCACGGTTGCCACCCTCGGCACGGTGGGCGACGGGCAGACGCTCGACGGCATCGGCGAGGAAGAATACAAGCGCTACATGCACCAGTACAATATGCCGCCCTACAGCGTGGGCGAAACGCGGCCCATGCGCGGCCCCGGCCGCCGCGAGATCGGCCACGGCGCGCTCGCCGAGCGCGCGCTTCTCCCCATGATCCCCTCGGAGGAGGAGTTCCCGTACTGCATCCGCCTCGTAAGTGAGGTCATAAGCTCCAACGGCTCCACCTCGCAGGCCTCCATCTGCGCGAGCACCATGGCGCTCATGGATGCGGGCGTGCCGCTTAAAAAGCCCGTCGCGGGCGTCGCCATGGGCCTCATCAAGGACGAGGCAAACGGCAACATCGCCATCCTCACCGACATTCAGGGCTTAGAGGATTTCCTGGGCGATATGGACTTTAAGGTGGCCGGTACCCGCGAGGGCATCACCGCCATCCAGATGGACATCAAAATAAAGGGCATCGACGAGCAGATTCTCACCCGCGCGCTCGAACAGGCGCGCTTGGGCAGGCTCTTCATCCTCGGTAAGATGCTCGAGACCATCCCCGCGCCGCGCGCGGAAATGTCGCCCTATGCGCCGCGCATCCTCCAGTTCACCATCCATCCGGATAAGATCCGCGAGGTCATCGGCACGGGCGGCAAGGTCATCAACAAGATCATCGCCGATACCGGCGTGAAGATCGACATCGAGGACGACGGCCGCGTGTTCATCGCCTCACCCGACGAGGCGGCCGCAGCCGAGGCCAAAAAGATCATCGACGCCATCGTGCGCGATATCGAGGTGGGTCAGGTGTTCCTGGGCAAGGTGGTGCGCATTCTGCCCATCGGCGCGTTCGTGGAATTGAAGCCCGGCAAGGACGGCCTCGTCAGGATCAACGCGCTCGCCAACCACTTCGTGGAAAAGGTGGAGGACGAGGTGAACATCGGCGACGAGATCCTCGTGCGCGTCATCGGCATCACCCCGCAGGGCAAGATCGACCTCACCCGCAAGGGGCTGCTGCCGGAAGACAAAAAATAAGCTTTCAACCATAATTTTACGGGGGCAAAGCGTGGGCGAAACGGCTCCGCTTTGCCCCTCGTAACAAGCATACATGCCTGTCCGCGCGAATAAGCATGAAACAGCCAGGGAGTACCGCTTAGGAGGGCTGTTCCATGAAAAAACGCAGGATAGGCAAAATCGCCGACCTTCTCGTAAACGCGCTTTTGATCGCGCTCATCGCGGCGCTGTATATCGTCACAAGCGGGCCGGAGGTGCAAACGGCCATGGCGGAGGCGTACGGCTCGCCCGTGTACCGCGGGCGGGCGGAGGGCAAGATCGCGCTGCAGTTCGCGGTGAACTGGAACGCGCAGGCGATGGGGGACATCCTCGATACGCTCAAGGCGAATTCCGCGCGCGTCACGTTCGCGGTAAGCGGCCGGTGGGCGGAGGAAAACCCGGATATGCTCAAGCGCATCTGCGACGAGGGGCACGAGCTTGCCACCATGGGCTACGATACGTCGCTCGACGGCAGGCTTTCGTGGGTCACCGAGGATGTTCGAAGGTCGCTCGAGGCCATAGAAACCCTTTCGGGCGCTACGGTGAAGCTCTATTATTCGGGTATTCGCAGCCTTGCGGTCTCCTCGGCCGCGGCCGAGGCGCTTTCCCTCACCCATGTGCTTTGCACCGCGGATTTACTTTGCGCGCGGGGCACGGCGGAGGATATCATAGCGCGCGCATTGCAAAACCCCATTGATGGAAGCATACTACTGATGCAGCCTACGGCTGCGGCCGCCGAGGCGCTACAAGGGCTTATCGCGGCATTACAGGAGAAAGGGATACGTGTTGCCGCCACGGCGGACGTATTGTAAGGAAACACCATGGTATTTCGCGACCGGCTCGAAAATGGCGTAAGGATCATCGCCGAGCAGATGCCCTCCTTCCGTTCCGTCTCCATGGGCGTGTGGATCGGCGCGGGTTCCTCCTACGAAGGGGGGAACGAGGCGGGCATTTCGCATTTCATCGAGCACATGCTTTTTAAGGGAACCGAGAAGCGCACCGCCTCGCAGATTGCGGCGGAGATGGATGGTATCGGCGGCCACCTCAACGCCTTCACCGCAAAGGAATGCACCTGCCTCTACGCCAAGGTGCTCGACGAGCATCTTCCTATCGCCGCCGACGTGTTGAGCGACCTCCTTCGCCACTCCAAGTTCGATCCCGCCGACATCGAAAAGGAAAAGGGCGTGGTGTGCGAGGAAATTTT
>JAJFTZ010000005.1 GCA_021372675.1 Eubacteriales bacterium | reverse complement strand
CGAAAAAGTGCCTGCGGCACTTTTTCGAGGGTCACAGGAACAACCTGCGCCTTCGGCGCGGCCGGTTGTTCCTGCAAGGAAAGCCTTGCATTGCAAGGCTTTCCGCCGCCACCGCACATGTCGCCGGCGGCGGTTGGAAGCTTCCGGGGGCCGTGGCCCCCGAACCCTCAAGGCTTTTTTGACAGCCTAACGCGGGGCGGGAACCGTAGGTTCCGCCCCGCGCTTTGATTAAAGCCGGTGAAAGCGGCTTTTATTTGTAATATAAGCCTACGAGCTTCATATCGGTATCGAACGAGAGCGTGTAGGTAAAGGTCTTGCTTTCATACTTGGCCTGCATTACGACCACGGCGTATTGCGTATCCGTGGTCTTATCGTCCGCGCCGAAGGCGGCGGCTTCGCCGTACTCCAAAAACGCGCCGCCCGCCGAAATGTCCGTATACACGGCGGAAAGCGTTTCGTCGGTAAGCGCGGCGGTGAGCGTATCGCTCGAGACAGCGCGAAGTCCGGCGCTGTCCTGCGCGTTAAGAAGGGCGATCGTATCCTTGGCCGCTTGCATCACCGTATCCTCGTCGAAGCCGTCGGGAAGCGGGGGCACGGGGCTGCAGCCCGCAATAAAAAGCACGAGGACGGCGGCGAGAAGCGCGAAAATGCGCTTACCTTTAAGCATGGCGTGTTCCTCCGGAAAGATAGAATTTTTTAGAGTGCGCCGCGTAAACGGCGACGGGTACGACCGACAGCGCGTAAACGCCCTCCATGAGGAGGGGCGAAACGCCTGCGGCTGCAAGCGCAGGGAACACGAAATCCACAAGACCGTGCAAAAGCACCGCGAGCAGCAGGTAAAACCACCGTTTCCCCCTTTGGAAGCCGTTAAACACGATTACTGTAAGGCAAATGTGGAGGATCACGGTGAGGGCGCGTTCCGCGACGCCGAGCCAAAGGTCGCTTAGCGTATAGCCCTGCAAAAACGCGGGGAGCAAAACAATCACGGCCTCGGTCAAGCCGTGCCCCAAGCCGAAAAGCAAGGGCTGCGAAAACGGCGCCGCCGCAGGGCGTAGGAGGAAGCGCTTGAAAAGGAAGCGGAAGCCCTCCTCGAAGATGCCCGCCGACAGCGCCACGAGCGCCGTGAACAAAAGGGTGTTTACGGCCGCGAACACCGAGACCTGCACGTTTCCCTGCAAAGCGGTCAAAAGCGGCAGGCGCGTGAGCGGCTGGGAAACGGTAAAGCACAGGCAGCCTAAGAAAAACGCCCATGCGCCGCGAAGAAAAACGCGTCCCTTGCGGGTTGTTTCCGTTTGTTCCATAAACCCTCCCCAAAGCCTCGCATGGAAGCTGTGCCTTAGTATAGCACAAAGAACGGGGATAGGGAATTGCCTTTGAGAGGACAAAACCTGAAGGCGGGATGGTTCAAGGCGCGTGCCCTATCCAATGCTTACGCGGTAATATCACTTTGGGAAGGCTGCTCCCTCGGCTGCGCGTAACCCATTCGGCAAAGCGACCAATTCAGGGTCGTTTCCTTGATTTTATCGGAAAGGTACCACAGGTTGCGTACAACGCGAAGCTCAACATTTCTTTCAAACAAGGCTTCAAACAAATCATCGATTCTGTGTCTGCCAATCGGAGCTTGCGCGCTTTCTGAGGTATAGTATCCGGCAACGGCATCCTGCAATGCAAAATTTATCGGATCGAACTCATAAAGAAACAACCGGGTTTTTTTCATGGCCTCAAACCACCTGCTTTCGATTACAACAGCATGAATGCAATCGGGCGACGTGAAAAAAGCCCCCTTGTCTTGCTCCGTCGTGTTTACGCCGACATGATAGGTCACGCGCGGGCAATTTCTCGGCGTCAGAAAATTAGGCAGGCGATTTTCGTCTACTGCCCACACCAAACCAACGCTTTTATCCAGATCGTTTCTTTCCGGAGGCCTCGGATGAAATACGCGGATACCGCCATCTTCGCTGACATGAAACAAACGCATAACGACCGCCTTATCAAATACAGGTAGGATGTACGGCCTGCCCGCCGGCCCTCTACCGCAAAGAATAACAAAACGTAAGGCGCACCGCAACGGTTTTCCGTCACAGTACGCCGCTTATCCTCTGCTTGAAGGCGAAGCGGGGAGATATTCGCTTCTTAATCCCCGCTTATTATCCTTGCGGCCAAAGCACGAAATACATGGCCTCGACCGAGACAGCCCCGTTTTCATCCCATGCGAGCGTCGTGACGAAGTAGCCGAGCCCGTCGACATGCACGCCCGTCATGCCCGTGACGTATTGCGAGAGCATCACCGCCGCATGCCCGTCGTTTTCGACGAACGCGATATCGCAAATGGCGTCCGCCGCGTCCTCGGTGAAATAAATTTTATCTTTGACCCACACCTCCCATTCGCTTTCCGCATGGTCGGCCTTATAGTGCGCTTGGATCATCGCCGCGTCCGCCACGACTTCGGAATAGCCGCCGCTCGAAATGGTCGCGATATCGTTTTCCCACGCGAGCTCCACCGTGGAACCGTAGCGGGGCGCGTCCATAAGCTCCCATTCGCTTTCGCCCAGCTTATACGGGTACAGCCCGTAGCTGCCGCGTCCGCCCTGACCGCCGAGGTCGATCAAAAGAACGATCTCGTTGCGTCCGTCCCCCGTAAGGTCGGCCGCCGTTATCAGGAACCGACCGCCCCAACCCGACATAGCCTCAAGCTCGTGGGCATCTGCCTTAAGGCTTTGCCCGTTTCCGAACTTTACTGCGACGCGCTCCCTGAAATCCCCCTCCAGATAGGCGCGGTCGGTCTTGCCGTCGCCGTCCCAATCCCCTTCGTATTCGAACGCAAAGTCGTCCTCGCCGCGCGGGTATTCGGCGAAGTTAAGAAGGTGCTCTTCAAGCCGTTCCGCCTGCTTTTGCGCGAGCGCGGCATCCGGCGCGGACGTTTGCGACGGTTCGGGCGCAGGCGTAGGTATAGGCGTAGATGTGAGGATGGGAGTTTGCTCCGGTGTTTGCGCGGGCAAGGTCTCCGCTGCCGCACAGCCCGCGAAAAGCGCTGCGAGAAGTGCGGCGGCGAGAAGGATGCACCCGCCTTTCAGGGCGTGAGAAGCTTTAAGCAAGCAAGGCACCTCCTGTATGCGTTTTGAAAAACGTTTGGACGGCATAGCCGTCCAAACCCGTAATGCGCGTAAGTTTTATTTCGTTCCGTACAGCCTGTCGCCTGCGTCGCCCAAACCCGGCACGATGTAGCCGTGCTCGTTGAGGCGGCTGTCGATGGCGGCGATGAAAATATCCACGTCGGGGTGCGCCTCCTGTACGATGCGCACGCCCTCGGGCGCGGCGATAAGGTTCACGAGCTTGATGCTCTTGCAGCCGGCCTTTTTTACAAGGCTTATCGCCTCCACGGCGGAGCCGCCGGTGGCGAGCATCGGGTCTACGATGATGATGTCGCGCTCCTGCACGTCGGGCGGAAGCTTGCAGTAATAATCCACGGGCGTAAGGGTCTCCGGGTCGCGGTATAGCCCGATGTGGCCCACCTTTGCCGCGGGTATGAGGCTCAAGAGGCCGTCCACCATCCCCAGGCCCGCGCGGAGGATGGGCACGATGCCGAGCTTTTTACCCGCCAGCTCCTTGGCATGCGCGGGGCCGATGGGCGTTTCCACCGTAACGTCGGTCAGGGGGAGGTCGCGCGTGGCTTCGTAGCACAGCAGCATGGCGAGCTCTTGCACCAGCTCCCTGAACTCCTTCGGGCCCGTGCGGACATCCCTCAGATGCGAGAGCTTATGCTGTACGAGCGGGTGGTCGATGACCGTTACGTGTCCCATGTTGTTTGCTCCTTTCGGCTGTGTGTAATTTTTAAAAATCAAAAGTCCTGACCGTTCTCGTATGCGCCGATCTTTTCGATGCGGCGGCTGTGGCGCTCAGCGCCCGAAAACTCGGTGCCGAGCCACACCGCGACGATGGCCTTTGCAGTTTCCGGGCCGATGATGCGCCCGCCGAGGGCGAGCATGTTGGAATCGT
This sequence comes from Eubacteriales bacterium, assembly GCA_021372675.1. Lineage (GTDB taxonomy): Bacteria > Bacillota > Clostridia > Christensenellales > CAG-138 > UBA7707. Next base: position 10,547 of record JAJFTZ010000005.1, on the reverse strand, counting down.
TATGCTCGCGGGTGAGCTTTGCGGTGAGAAGGTCGCCGCAGAGCGCGCAGCGCACGCCCCTCACCTTGTTGGCCGAAACGCTCATGCCCACGCCCGTGCCGCATATAAGAATACCACGGTCAAATTCGGAAGCGGCAACGGCTTTCGCGGCCGGGATCGCATAATCCGAATAGTCCGTGGCATCCTCGGTACGGCACCCAAGGTCCGTAACTTCATGCCCGAGGGCTTCTAAAAAGGGCAAGAGCATCGTTTTGTACTCGAATCCGCCGTGGTCGCTCGCGATGACGATCTTCATGAGTCGCTCCTTTTTAAAGAATACTTGCTTTTCCTACAGCGTTTGAAAGCCCGCCGCCCGCAAAAGCCGGTTCATGTAGGCAAGGCCGAGCTCCTCGTGGGGAAGCGCTTCGGTAAAGATGAGATCCGCCTTAGAGCCGAATTCCCGCAATTTGGAAAAAAGATTTGCGCAGAAGGTCTCCGGCATCGTTCTGTCGCCTATTATAGCATATCTTCTGCCGCCGTAAAAGGCTTGCGTTTGCACGCTCGCAAAAATCACGCAGACCTTCCCGCCCGCGGTTTCGAGGTCGTACGCGCGGCGGATGCGCTGCGCCGCCTCGCGCGGCTCGCCCGAGGCTACGAGCACCTGCGCGTCGGGCGCGTAATGCTTGTATTTCATGCCGGGAGAAAGCGGCGTTTCGCCTTCACTCAAGGGGGAAAGCGCGCTTTTTGAAAGCGCCACGCCGCCGATGACCGCCTCGAGCATTTCCCGGGTAATGGCGCCGGGGCGGAGTATGGTGGGGGTACCCGCGAGCGAAAGCACCGTGGACTCCAGGCCTACCCGGCACGGCCCGCCGTCTAAAATCACATCTACCTTGCCGTCGAGGTCGTCGAGCACGTGCCTGGCGGTGGTGGGGCTTGGGCGGCCGGAGGCGTTGGCGCTGGGCGCGGCCACGGGCACCTCGGCCTCGCGCAAAAACGCCAAAGCCGTTTTATGGTCGGGCATGCGCACGGCTACCGTAGGCAGCCCCGCCGTTACCTCGTCGGGGACGCGCTCGCTCTTTTCGTATACGATGGAGAGAGGCCCCGGCCAGAAGGTATCCATCAAAACGCGCGCTTTTTCCGGCACGCTCGACCAGAGCTTTCTCGCGTCGCTCTTTGACGCGACGTGCAAAATAAGGGGGTTGTCCACGGGACGCCCCTTCGCCTCGAATATTTTCTTTACGGCTTCGCCGTCCAAGCCGTTTGCGCCGAGGCCGTACACGGTCTCGGTGGGAAACGCCACAAGCCCGCCGTCGCGGATGATTCTGCCCGCGTGGCGCGCGCCGTTTTCCTTTTGCGTGGTGGCGTTGAACACCTCGGTCTTCATAGCTTAGGCCTCGCCGCTGAGCTTGGCGGCGCGCTCGGCCAGGTTGAGCGCGTCTATCATCTCGTCCATATCGCCGTCGAGGAAGGCTTCGAGCCTATAGAGCGTGAGGTTTACGCGGTGGTCGGTCACGCGGCTCTGCGGGAAGTTGTAGGTGCGTATGCGCTCGCTGCGATCGCCGCTGCCGACCATGCTGCGCCGCGAGGAGCTTTCCTCCTGCGCCTGCCTGCTTTGGTAAAGCTCCATGAGCCTGCTCTTCAAAACGCGCATGGCCTTTTCGCGGTTCTTGTGCTGGCTTCTTTCATCCTGACACTGCACCACGAGCCCTGTGGGGAGGTGCGTGATGCGTATGGCGCTTTCGGTCTTGTTCACGTGCTGCCCGCCCGCGCCGCCGCTGCGGTAGGTGTCGATCTGCAAATCCTTCGGGTCGATCTCCACCTCCACGTCCTCGGCCTCGGGCATCACGGCCACGGTCGCAGCACTCGTATGGATGCGGCCCTGCGACTCGGTTTCGGGCACGCGCTGCACGCGGTGTACGCCGCTTTCGAATTTCATGCGCGAATAAGCTCCCTTGCCCGAAAGGGAAAGGATGACCTCCTTCACGCCGCCCATCTCGGCGAGGCTCTCGCTCAAATACTCGCTTTTGTAGCCGTGGCGCTCCGCGTAGCGCTGGTACATGCGCAATAGGTCGGCGCCGAAAAGCGCCGCCTCCTCGCCGCCCGTGCCCGCGCGTATCTCGATGATCACGTTTTTATCGTCGTTTTTATCCTTGGGAAGGAGCATGAGCTTAAGGCTGTCCTCGAGCGACGCAAGCTTTTCGCCGAGCGCGTCGATCTCCGCGAGGATAAGCTCCTTCATCTCCGCGTCCGCGTCGTGCAGCATGGACTTGCAGCCGTTAAGCTCCGTACTCGCGGCCGAATACGCGTTGTAAGCGGCGACGAGCTCCTCGAGCGAGGCGTGCTCCTTTACGAGCTCGCGCCAGCGCGCTTGGTCGCTCATCGCGTCGGGTGCGCTCAAAAGCTGCGTCAGTTCGTCGTACCGCGCCTTGATGGACTTGAGCCGTTCGAGCATTTTTGTTCCCCCTATCCTATCAGAGAAGCGGCGTCCGTGCCGCAGACATGCACCACATAATCGCGCGCCTTTTTTACCTCCTTAAGGAGGGGCCCATCGGGCGGCTCGAAGGCTGTGACGAGGGAGGCATCCTCGTAGCAGGGCAGCGTTTGGTGGAGCCGCCCGCCCGCGGAGAGCTTTTGCTTCGCGCAAAGCACCGGCAGGTATTCGGCTTTTTTAAGGCCGACCGTCCCATCCGCGCCGCGTGCGAGCGTGAGCCGCACGAAAAGGCCGTAATCCTCGGGCGAGGGGGACATGTTGGAGATAAAATTGCCCAAAGACCACGCGATGAACGCTTTTACGGGCGCTCCGTCGCGCTCCGTCTCCAAGTATTCTATGGGCTGCACGACGTGGGGGTGAGAGCCTATCACGGCGTCCACGCCCCATTCCACGAGTTTTTTGGCCGCGCGCCTCTGGCGGTCGTTGGGCGCGGCTTCAAACTCGTCGCCCCAATGCGCGCACACTATTATAAACTCCGCGCCCGCCGCGTGGCAAGCGGCGATATCGCTTTTCACGCGCGCGGCGGAATCGAAAAGCCGCGCCACGGCAAACGAGCGCGCGCCGCCCGTTAAGAGACCGTCGTTGGAGTTTACGCTTTCGGTCGCCGCCAAAATCCCCACGCGTATGCCGTTCACCTCAAGGACGAGGGGTGTTTGGCGCGCCTCCTCGGAGGAAAACGTGCCCGTTTGGGAAAGCCCGGCCGCGCGGATCGTATCTATGGTGCGGTAAAGCCCCGCGGAGCCGCGGTCGAGGCAATGGTTGTTGGCGGTGGTGAGCACGTCGAACCCGGCCGCCTTTAAATTACAGGCAAGCTCGTCCGGCGCGTTGAAGGTCTGAAACGGGGCCGCGGTAGGGCAAGGATTCCCCTCGCTAGAAGGCTCCTGCGTGGGACGCGGCAGCGAGTAGAGAGCGTCTTCGCCCGCGAAGGTGCCCTCGTAATTGCCGCATAGCACGTCCACGCCCGCAAACAGCGTGCGCATCGGCTCAAAGCTGCGCGTAAAATCATAGCCCGCTTTCGTTTTCGCGAAAGTGATCTGCGCCTGCATCATAAGGATGTCGCCTACGAAGCCGAGCATCGCCTCTTGCGGCGGTTTAGGCGCAGGTGCCGAAGCAGGTGAAGGCGCAGGAAAGGATGAAGGCGAGGGGGAAGGCGATAGGGTGGGCGCAGGCGCGCTTACGACGACGGGCGCATCCGTAGAAACGGGCGCGAACACGGGTGCGGCGGTGTTGAGCACGCAGCCCGAAACCAGCATAAGGCACAGCAACAGCGCGCATGTAAGACGCAGCTTCAAAGAGTTACCCCCAACCGCGGCGTTTGCGTTGCCTGTGTCAGCCGGTTACGGCTACCACGCGCTCTACGCCGTTTAAATCCTTTACCGTATAGGCGTTTTCGAATAGCTTCTTTACGTCGTCCGCCTGTGAAATGCCGACCTCCAAAAGGAGCGCGCCGCCGGCGTTTAGGCGGCTTTTATAAGCCGCCGCGATGCGCCGGTAGAATTTAAGCCCGTCCGCGCCGCCGTCGAGCGCGATTTGCGGCTCGGCCTGCACCTCTTTTTGGAGGGACGAAAGCTCCCCCGTGGGGATGTACGGCGGGTTGCAGGCGATAAGGTCGAAGCGCTCCGATATAGCGCCGAACAGGTCGCTTTGTAGAACTTGGGCCGAAACGGCGTTTCGAGCGGCGTTTTTCCTCGCGAGCGCGAGGCAGGTATCGTCTATATCCGCAAGCGTGACCGCGATGCCCGCGAGCTTATGTAGGCTTATGCCGATGCAGCCCGTGCCGCAGCAAAGGTCGAGCGCGGTCTTATAGCCGTGTGCCGCGATGAGCGAAACCGCGTGCTCCGCGAGCGTTTCGGTATCCTGCCGCGGGATGAGTACGCCGCGTTCCACGTAAAACGGAAGCCCCATAAATTCCCATTCGCCTAAAATATACTGCAAGGGCTCGCCCGAAAGCCTCCTTGCGACGTACGCGGAAAGTACAGTTTGCGCCGCTTCGGGCATGGGGGAGGCGTAGAGGGGGAGAAGGTCGCTAACGCCTAGCGCGTGGCAGAGCAAAAGCCGCGCGCTAAACGCGGCTTCCTCGTTTGCGATGGGAAACAACGCCTCGCGCGCGGCAAAAAGCGATTCGCGCACGGTCGCGGCGCCCATACGGCCGGCGCTCATGCGGCCGGGCACGCCTCGCCGTCCTTCGGTTCGTGGCTCATGGCGAGGTTGAAGGAGGCGATGGCCACCTCGACCATAGCAGGCTCCGGCTCCGAGGTGGTGATGTATTGGAGCGCCATGCCCGGCGCGCGTATGGCCTTGGTGAGGAAGTTGTCGTACTTTGCGGCAAAGCGTAAAAGCTCGTAGGAGATGCCCGCCACCACCGGCAGGAAGACGAGCCGGCTCGCGACGCGTAAAAGGAGGTTATCGCCCCAGCCGATGACCGCGAAAAACAAGATGGAAACAGCCATCACGAGGAACATGTAGTTGGTGCCGCAGCGCGGGTGGAGGCGCGAGTGCTTCATGGCGTTTTCCACGGTAAGCTCCTCCTCGGCCTCGTAACAGGCGATGGTTTTATGCTCCGCGCCGTGGTACATGAACACGCGCTTCACTTCCTTCACGCTCGCGCAGAACAGGATGTAGCCGATGAAGATGATAAGGCGCACGAAGCCCTCCGCGAGGCTTTTCCACACGGGCGCCGCATCGGGGAGGAGGCGGAACAGAAGCGAGCTCAAAAACGTGGGCAAAAGAAAGAACAAGCCCACCGAAAGCGCGATGGCGAGCAGAACCGCCAGCCCCATCACGATCTTTTCCACATCCTTGCCGAGCGCCTTCGCGAGCCATTTTTCGAATTTTGAAGGCTCCTCGTCCACGGCTTCGCCCGCGAGCTCCGCCGAGCGCGAAAGCGTGCGCATACCGGTGGTGAGCGATTCCACAAACACCACCACACCGCGCACGAAGGGAAGGCCGTAAAACGTGCCCTTCCTCGCCTTGGAGCTTCCGCTTTGGTATTCGCTGGCGATTTCACCGTCGGGCTTTCTTACCGCCATCGCGAGCCCGGAGGGGGATTTCATCATCACGCCCTCCATCACGGCCTGACCGCCGATCGAGCATTTCTTCATACAAAAAGGGTTCTCCCTTGCAAATACTTCGCAGTTTGCATCATTATAGCACAGATCGTGCCGCACATAGGGAACAGGATGTGAAAAAAGATTGAAAAAGCCGTTTTGGGGCAAGAATAGGGTAGAGAGATTCGAACCCCTGCGGCTTCGGATTCCTTACCCTAAGTACGAGGTGACGACAGATGAAGCAAAATAAGGAAAAAATAGCCGAGTTTTTTAAGGAAAAGGGGATTTATCTGGTGCTCATGGTGTGCGTGGCCGCGGTGGGCCTCGCGGCGGCCTTCGTGTTTGTGCCGCGGCTCCAAAACGAGCCGGGGCCGACCGAGGACCTGAGCGCGGTCTCCGGCTCGGGCGACGAGCGCCTGGACGCGGCCGTAACGCCCGTCCCCACCGTGGCGCCCACGCCCACCCCCATCCCGGACTTTACGCCCGCGGCGACTCTCAAACCCACGGCAACGCCCAAAACCAAGGCGGCCGCGCCTGTAGAGGGGGAGATTATATGGGGGTTCGCGATCAAGGAGCTTATTTTCTCGCGCACGCTCGAGCAGTGGATGACGCATAGCGGCGTGGATATCGCAAGCCCGCTCGGATCCGAGGTGCACGCCGTGTTTTCGGGCACCGTGGGGAGCGTGGGGGAGGATAGCCAGCTCGGCGTGACCGTAACGGTGAAGCACAGTAACGACATGACGACCGTATATTCCAACCTCAAGGCGGAACCCCCCGTAAAGAAGGGGCAAAAGGTGGATGCGGGCGCGCTTCTCGGGTACATCGGCGATACCGCCGTGAGCGAGCGCGGCGATCAAAGCCACCTCCACTTCGAGCTTCACCTCAAGGACGAGGCCGTTGACCCGAGTACCTATGTGCTGTTTATGAAAAACCCGTAACTCGATCCGCATATTAAAAAATCACCGGCAGGGGCGGCATAATAGCCGCCCCTGTATGCGTTTCCTTGCGCCCGCGTTCGTGTTATACTTACCTTATGCAAAAAGCCTCCAAAATTGTAACGGTCGTATTTTTGTGCGCGCTTCTCGCGTTGTTTGTGCCGTACGCCATGAAAAGCACGACGGGCGCCGCCGGGCTTTTCGCCGCCGCGCTGTCGCTCGGCCTGTTCGGCGCGTGCATAGCGGTTGTTTTGCCGCGCTTTTTTGCCGCGTTGCAAACGGACGAGCTTCCCGCGCCAAATGCCTCCCTCGGGCCGCGAAGTATGCGTTTTTCGCGCGCGCACCCTTGGGCGCAGATCGTTATGGCGGTGCTTGTCTCGCGGCTCATGCTGTTTTTGTTCGCGTGGCTCGCGAGCACCCTTATAAACGGCTACACGGGCGGCATGTGGAATACGCTCCAAAGCCTTTGGCTCAGGAGCGATTCCCCGAGCTACCTGGGGCTTGCCGAGCGCTGGTATGTGACCGAGGGCGACCCGCGCTTCCACATCGTGTTCTTTCCGTTTTACCCCGTGCTCATTCGGGTGTTCTCCTATATAACGGGCGGCTATTTTTCCTCCGCCATGCTCGTGAGCACGCTTTGCGCGGCGGCCGCGGCGGTGTTTTTTTACGAGCTTTGCGCGCTCGACCTGCCGCGAAAAGGGGCGCTCCGCGCCGTGAAATACCTGTTTGTGCTGCCCGCCGCGTTCTTCCTTGCCGCGCCCATGACCGAGAGCCTGTTCATTTTGCTCTGCGTCGCCTCGATGTACTTCCTGCGCAAAAAGCGCGTGCTTATCTCGTGTCTGATCGCGGCCCTCGCCGGCTTTACCCGTTCCGCGGGCATACTCCTCGCCGTGCCCATCGTGATAGAGGGCATCGTATCCCTCGCGGCGCTGTGGCGTGAAAAGGCTCGCGCCGCGTTTAAAAAGGAGCTTTTTAAGCGCCTCGCGTGCCTGACTATCGTGCCGCTTGGGCTTCTCGGCTATCTGTACATCAACTACGCCGTGTGGGGCGATGCTTTGAAATTCATGGAGGTGCAGCGCGACCACTGGGATCAGGGCCTCGGTTTTTTCTTTCACAGCGCCGCCTACCAAACGGCGTATGCGATACAAGCCTTTAAGGCGGGCGATATGAGGCTTTTGTGGGGCCTGTTCGCGCCCAATCTCATCGCGTCGTTTTTCTCTCTCGCCTTTGTGGCGCTCGCCGCAAAAAAGCTCAGGCCGTCGTACGCGTTTTACTTCCTCGCGTACTTCGCGTTTTCCATCGGCGCGGCTTGGCTTTTGAGCGCGCCGCGCTACCTTGCCGCCGCGTTTCCGCTGCCTATGGCGCTCGCTTTACTTGGGTCGGACAAGCGCGTCGATATCCCCCTTACCCTCGTGCTGCTGCTCGCCCAATGCGCCTATCTCGGCGCCTACGTGCTCGGCGGGCCCGTGTATTGATTTAAAAAAGGAGAAACGAACATGAAACGCATTTTGATCGTGGTGGACATGCAGAACGACTTTATCTCCGGCTCCTTGGGCAACGGCCGCGCGGAAAAGATCGTGCCGCGCGTTGCGGAGAAGCTCACGGCGGCGCGCGAACGCGGCGACCTTATCGTTTATACGCAGGATACGCACGAGGAGAACTACCTCGAAAGCTTCGAGGGAAAACACCTCCCCGTTTCCCATTGCGTGCGCGGAGGTTCGGGCATAGAAATACATCCTTCGCTCGCGCCCGAGGCAAACGATATCGTGCTCGAAAAGCCCACCTTCGGCGCAATTCGGCTCCCCGCGCTTTTGAAGCCCTATATGGAGGCGGATACCGTTCTCGAGCTCTGCGGGCTCTGCACCGATATCTGCGTGGTTTCAAACGCGCTCCTTTTGCGCGCGCATTATCCGAACCACGAGATCGTCGTGGATGCCGCCGCCTGCGCGGGCGTTACGCCCGAAAGCCATGACGCCGCCCTCACGACCATGCGCGCGTGCCAGATCGACGTGGTGTGAGTACACGGGGCTCCGCCCCGCACCCCGGTTACTTTTCTTTGAAAAGAAAAGTAACCAAAAGAAACTTAAAATTGGGACTGTTTATATGACGGACGGGCATATCCATATCGAACGGGGGCCGTACACGCTCGACTGGATCGATCGGTTTGTGGAAGCGGCCGTAAAAACCCAAACGGATGAAATAGGACTCCTCGAGCATAGCTACCGCTTCGAGGAGTTCCTGCCCATGTATACATCCGTTCGTGCGCATAGCGATTATATAGATCAATGGCTCCACAGAAAAGGCGGCGCGGCAAGCCTTGACGCGTATTTGAAGCTGATCGGCCGCGTAAGGGAAATTTCATACCCCGTTTCCGTCAAATTCGGAATCGAGGTGTGCTATTTCGAGGATTACGAGGGGTTTGTAAGCGATATTCTTCGCGATAGGGGCTTGGACTTTGCGGTTGGCAGCGTTCATTTTGTGGACGGCTTCGCGTTTGACCACAAGAGCGAGCATTGGAACGGCGCGGATGTCGATACCGTCTATCGAAGGTTTTTTGAAACCTCCGTAAAACTCGCGGACTGCGGCGTTTACGATGGGCTTGCGCACCCGGATTCCATAAAGCTGTACGGTCACAGGCCGTCCTTTCCGCTGAAGGCGTATTACGACAGGCTCGCGAAAAGCCTCGCCGAAAGCGGAATGTATGCCGAGCAGAACAGCGGCGTTTACAGGCGCTGCGCGCCCACCGTTGCGCTCGGGATGGACGCGGAGCTGATCCGCTCGCTGAAAGCGCACGGCGTAAGGCTCGTATCCGCTTCGGACGCGCATTGCCCGGAGGACGTCGGCACATATGTCGCCGAAGCGCTTAGGCTCGTTGAACAAGCGTAAGCGGCGTGACAGGCGCTTTTTCGAGAAACGGATCGCATAAAAATCGGCGGCCCCGACTTTTTCGGGGCCGCCGTTGCGTGTTTATGCAAGTTGCTCTACCGCCTGAGCGCCTTGGGCTTGCCGAGCACCTCCGCGTACAAAAGCCCGCGCATCGCCGCCTCGCGGTCGAAGCTGAGCTGAATGCGCGAAGCTGCCTCGGGGTGCTGCGCCTCGGCCGCGTCTCGCGCGAAGACCTTGGACTGCACAACGCTTAAATGCGGCGAAACGAACGTGCCGCGGGTTCCGAGCATGCCCGGGGCGGAATAGCCCTCTCCGCCGGGTGCGCCCGCGCCTTCAAGCCCTCCCCGGCCTTCGAAGTCGCCGACACCCTCGGAGGAAACAAAGCTCCCCGCGGGTCCCTGGCAGAACGGGTCACCGTCCGCCGGCCCCCCCTCGGGGCTGCGCGCGGGCGGGCTATAGGAGGGCGTGCCCCACATAGCCTCCTGCTCGGAAACGGCGCGGTTCTTCGGCGCGTAGCTCTGCAACGGCGGGCTTTGACGCGGTTGCGCGGGGCGCGCAAGCTGCTGTGCGCGCATCTGCGCCGCGTGCACCTGCGGCGAACGGTCCTGATCCGCATAGCTCTGCGCAGCCGTTTTTTCGTTTGCATTCTTTGTGCCCGCGTTGCGGTTTTTCGTTAGGGCCGATATAATCGCCCAAAGAACGACCGCGATGATGATAAATTCCATGCGGAAACACCTCCGCCCTTATTTCGTGTCCTTCTCGATGTGCGTGCCGCCCGCGATGGAATCGCGCATGTTGGTATCCGAGATCACGTTTTTCATGTTGTAATAGTCCATCACGCCGAGCCTTCCGTCGCGGAAGGCGGTTGCGATGGCCAAGGGAACCTCGGCCTCCGCCGCGATTACCTTCGCGCGCATGCCCTGCGCCTCGGCCTTGTTTTCCTGCTCGAGCGCGACCGCCATGGCGCGGCGCTCCTCGGCCTTTGCCTGCGCGATGCGCTTATCCGCCTCGGCCTGATCGGTCTGGAGCTGCGCGCCCACGTTCCTGCCAACGTCCACGTCCGCGATATCGATGGAGAGAATCTCAAACGCGGTGCCCGCGTCGAGGCCCTTGTTGAGCACCGTCTGGGAGATGAGGTCGGGGTTCTCGAGCACGTCCTTGTGGCTGTGCGAGGAGCCTACGGTCGTTACGATGCCCTCGCCGATACGG
>JAJFTZ010000114.1 GCA_021372675.1 Eubacteriales bacterium | reverse complement strand
AGCAAGGAAAGGCTCGCCGACGAGCTCAGGCAGTCCATGGTGGCGCTGATGCAGATCGCCGTTTATTATTCGGTGGAGCGGGAGCTTGAAATGAGCATGGCCGCCTCGCTTGAAAATTCCCGCGCGGAAGGGCTGATAGATTGAAGTAAAATGTACTGCCCCGCGGCGATGCCGCGGGGCAGTTTGTCGTTTCATTAAGTATGTAACGCTATTCCGACCCGGCCAGACTTTCGTAAATCCCTTGGAGGTTCTTCTCCATGCGCTCGAGGTAGGTAAGCCCGTCCTCGGCGCTTTCCATGGTGTAGATGGTTTTAAGCTCGGCGCCCGCCTCGTTTGCGAGGGTGCGCGAAACCTCGGTGGCCGCGAGCGCCTCCGCGAAGATCACGGTCACGCCGTTTGCCTTGCAGTATTCCACCAGCTCGCTCAAGCGCCGCGCGCTCGGCTCGCCCGTGTCGAATACGTCCGCGACGCTCACCTGCGTGAGGGAGAGATCGCGGCAAAGGTACGCAAACGCCGCATGGCCGGTCACGAAGTCCTTCTTTGTAAGCGCCTCGAGCTTTTGCGCGTAATCCGAAGCAAGCGCCTCGAGCCGCGCGTTGTAGGAGGCGGCGTTTTTCTTATAAAATTCCGCGTTTTCGGGGTCGGCTGCCGCAAGCGCAGCCGCGATATTATCTACCTCAACCTGCGCGGCCTTGGGGCTAAGCCATACGTGCGGGTCGTAGCCGCCGTGACCGTTTTCCGTATCGGAAAGCGCGATGGGCTCCACGCCCTTGGATGCCTCCACCACGATGAGCGCGTCGTTTTTCGCGGAAGCGATCGCCTCCTCCGCCCATGGCTCCATGGAAAGCCCGTTGAGCACGAGCACGCGCGAAGCGCGAAGCGCCGCGATATCCTTCGCCTTGGGTTCGAAATCGTGCGCCTCCATGCCGTCGGGCACGATGGCGGAAACCGACACCTTGTCGCCGCCCACGGCGGAAACGAGCTCGTACATGGCGTTGAAGCTCGCAAGCACCTTTAAGCCTTTCTCCGCCTTGATCGGCGCGCCGCACGCGGCGAGCGCGGCGAAAAGCAATATGCTAAGGCCCAAGGCCGTTAATTTACGAAGCATGGAAACGTTCCCCTTTCTGTCCGCACCCATCATACCCATGCCAAAGCCCGCCTGTCAAGTGCAAATGATTCGCATTTGCATTTACCTTCCCCGCGCGTTATAATGGGAACGCAGTCGAAGCGACGAAGGAGGAACTTTTTTTGCTCGAAGCACATAAGCTTTATTTTTCCTACACGGGCCTCGAGCCATACGTGCTCAAGGACCTTCACATGCACATACGCGACGGCGAATACGTTTCCGTGGTGGGCGATAACGGGAGCGGCAAAAGCACGCTCATACGTCTGGCGCTTAAGTTTTTAAAGCCCACCTCGGGCGAGATCGTATGCCGGGCAAAGCGTGTGGGCTATGTGCCGCAAAAAAAGGACGCCGCGGGGGCGGGCTTCCCCCTCACCGCGCGGGAGCTTTTATTTTCCTACGGGCGGCTTTTGAAGCTCAAGGATAAGCGCGCCGCGCTTCAAGCGCTCGGGCAGGTGGGCATGGAAAACTATGCCTCGGAGCTTGTGGGCAACCTTTCGGGAGGGCAGTACCAGAAGGTGCTGGTCGCGCGCGCGCTCATGGGCGAGCCGGAGCTGTTGATCCTCGACGAGCCCTCCACGGGCGTGGATCAGGACAGCCAGCGCGACATCTACGCTTTTTTGAAGCGGCTCAACACGGAGCGCGGCATCACCATCGTTTCGGTGGAGCATAACCTCGACGCGGCCGTGAAAAACTCCACCTCCATCTACCACCTCGCGCGCGGGCACGGGCACCTTTGCTCACCCGAGCAGTACGCGCGGGAATACCTTGTGAACCTATAGGGGGCAAATCATGTTGAGCTACGGCTTTATGCAAAACGCCTTGTTCGTTTCGCTTTGTATCTCCGTTTTATGCCCGTGCATCGGCATATTTTTGGTGCTCCGCCGCCATTCCATGATCGGCGACACGCTGGCGCACGCCTCGCTCGCGGGCGTAACGCTCGGCCTCGCGCTCGACGTGAACCCGGTTTTGGGCGCGTTCGTATTTACTTCGCTGAGCGGCGCGCTCATCGAGTTTTTAAGAAGCTCCTTTAAAAAATATGCCGACCTCATTTTGACCATCGTGCTTTCTTTGAGCGTGGGCGTAGCCATCACCATGATAAGCGCGGGCAGCGTGGGCGCGAACGCGGATTCGTTTTTGTTCGGCAGCATCCTGACGGTTACAAAGTTCGATATGCTCCTCATTTTAGGCTTGAGCATCCTTTCGGTGCTGGCGCTCGTTTTCCTCTACCACCGGCTCATTTACATCGCCTACGACGAGGACGCCGCCGCCGTGGCGCACGTGAAGGTAAAGCTTATCAACTATGTGTTTTACGTGCTCGTGGCGGCCGCCGTGTCGGCTTCGATCCGCATCGTGGGCGTGCTCGTTTTAAGCTCCATGATCGCCCTCCCCGTGGCCACGGCGTTACAGCTTGAAAAGGGCTTTAAGAAGACGCTTTTATACTCCATTCTGTTCAGCGTGCTCGACATCATGCTGGGGCTTTTTCTATCGTATGATTTGAACGTGGCGCCCGGCGGCTTCACCGCGCTCGTATCGGTAGCGGTGCTCATGGCGGTGCTTTCCTTTAAAAAGCTCGGCGCCCCGATCCGGGCGCGAAGGAGAGGCGTATGAAAAGCGCGTGGCCCGAGGGCCTGAAAAAAACGAAAACGCGTGAGCGGGTGCTCGACGTGCTGGAACAGGAAAAATGTCCCCTGAGCGCGCTGGAGATCTGCGCGCGCATCGGCGGCGAAGGCGCGGTATGGCCCTCCACGGTGTACCGCACGCTCGAGCAGTTTGAAAAAAACGGCGTGGTGAATAGGCTCACGGTGATGGGCAGCGACACGGCGGTATATGAGCTCAACCGCTTTTGCCACAAGCATTACGCCGTGTGCATGAGCTGCCACAAGATCGTCCCCATGGAAAACTGCCCCATGGAGGCGTTTACCCCGCGCGTGCAGGACGACGGCTTTCAGGTAGTGGGGCACAATGTGGAGGTGTACGGCTACTGCGCAGGCTGCGCCTGCAACAAAAGCGAAGGGAAATGAAGCGCATCAAAAAAGGCCGACTTTGTCGGCCTTTTTTTGATGCTTTCAGTTGATCGGCGCATAGCCCGCGTTTTCTAAGTCCATTTTATAGAGCGTGTCGTCCGGGTGGTTCTGGAAATAACAATTCCCCCGCGCGTCGGTAAATATGTTATCGCCGAACGCGCTTTCAAAGTAACCCGCCCCGGCGAGCCCATCCGCGCGGAACAGCTCGTAATGGTCGCCGAACCGCTCGTCGCGCACCGAAGCTACGAGGTAATCCCCACAGAAAGCGTAGAGGTTGACCTTGCCGTCGTAGCGCCAGTAGTCCTCGAACTGATCGGTGCCGAGCGTCCCCTTTTGCACAACAAGTCCCTCCCGATCCGTAAGGAAGTAAAGCGTATCGCCGATCACATAGGGGTAGATTGTCCACGCCCCGCGCACAAGCTCGGCCTCGCCGTCCGAGAGCCGCTGCCGCGCAAGCCCGCTTTCATCCGACGGGGAAAAGTAGAGCCATTCCCCATCGGTGAACCACAATTTGACTTGGCTCTTGCCAAACGGCGCGTTCTCGCTCCCGTCGAGCTTCATGCGGTACAGCGTGTCGTTATCCTCGGCGTTCACGTAGTAAAGGTATTCGCCCGCCGCGCACAGGAACTTGCTCGCGACGGAATTGAGCTTTTCCCTCTGCGTGCCGTCGGTTTTTACGCGGTAGATCGCGCCGTTATCGTCGTAATTGCGGTAATAGATGAAGTCGCCCATTACGTTGAGGAACCCCGCCTGATCGGCGCATACCTTTTCCCAAGCTACGGTGTCGACGCGGGATTTGTAGATGGCGAAGCCGTCGTGGGAGTTTGCGTAATACATGTGATTCCCCTGCGCGGCAAACACGCCCTGATGATAGGTGTTGATATCATGAGGGTTCGAGTTTTCGCTCCAGACGACGCCGTAGAGGTTGTTCGCGGCGTTGCCCACGAGGTTCACGTCCTCCGCGCTCTCATAATCCGGGTGGGTGGGATACTGTACGTTTAGCGCTCCCTGTGCCTCCTCGCAGGCTTCGCGGACGGACGCGAGGTAGGCTGCGGAATCCGAAACGCGCCCGCTGTCCGCAGCAAGTGTTTCGTTGAGCGCGGCGTAGGCGGCTTTCAGAAGCTCAAGGGAAAACTGTGCTTTCATGGCGCAAAAATCGTCCGCGCTTTCGGGGGCAAGCTCGATATGCCTATCGGCTGCCAAAATGGCGAGCGCGTATTCCCCCTTGTCCGCGTATTCGTTCATGAGGTTTTTCGCTTCCTCGGGCGTGGCGGCGTTTTTTACAGCCTCCTCGGCGCTCGGCGCGGCGGTCGGAGCCGGCGCGGGCGTGAGATACGGACTGTCGGCCGTAAGCACCTCGGGCGCGGAACATGCGCAGGCGAGCAAAAGCGACAGAACGAGGAGCGCCGAAACAAATTTTTTCATGGTTTTTCTCCTTGCCGCAAAGTTTTCTTCATAATACCATTTTTTTTCTTTTTAATGAAAGGTAACCCGCCTAAGCATATGCGCGCCCGGCTTTTTGTTGCGCGGCCGCGCCGGACATGCCATAATGATAAAAACACCGCAAAGGGGACGGTTCTATGAGCGATCTAAGCGCAAATTCCATCCCGCGCATACGCTTGGGCGAAAAACTCGGTTTTTTCGCGTTTTCCTCGGCGAGCAACGTGGTATACCAGTTCAAAAGCCTGTACTATTTATTTTTCCTCACCAACATCATGAAGGTGGACGTGCTCCTCGCGGGCACCATACTCACCATCGGCACCATTTGGGATGCGGTAAACGACCCCCTCATCGGCTTTTGGGCGGTGAACCACCGCTTCAAAAACGGCGAGAGCTGCCGCCCGCTGGCGCTTTGGTTTGCCGTTCCCTGGGCGGTCACGGTGGTTTTGCTGTTCGCCGATTTCGGCCTCACGGGTACTGCGCAGCTTGCGGCGGCGCTCCTTATCTACATCGTGTTCGAGCTGTTCAACACCTATGTGAACATCCCCTACAACAGCATGGGGAGCCTGGCGACCAACCTCGACGCCGACCGCCGCTCCATCAACGTATTTCGAAACCTCGGCGGCTGCATGGGCTCCGGCATCGGCGCGGTGGCATGCCTGCCGCTTTTGAAGCTTTTCGGGGGCCTCGACGCAGGCGGCAACCTTGTGCAGGGCGGCGCGGGCTCGCGCGGGTTTTTATTTACCGCCGCCGTGATGGGCGCGGTGTGCGTGCTCGGCTGCTTCGCCCATTATTTCACCACCAAGGAGCGCGTGAAGCCCCTAGCCGAAAAGGAGGAGCGGCTTTCGGCCAAGGCCGTTGCGAAAATGCTCCTTTCGAGCCGCCCTTGGGTGCTGAACACGCTTTATATCATATGCTACAACATCATCAACCTTCTTTTGATGACCTGCATCACCTACTACGCCACCTACGTGATGAAAAGCACCGGCGCGGCCACCGCCATACAGGCGGCCTACCTCGTCGCCTCCGTGGCCGCGTCGTTCCTCGTTTCCCCCATCGATAAAGCGATCGGCCGCAAAAAGACCATGCTGCTCGCGGCGCTCATCTTCATCGTGGGGAAGCTTTGGTTCGTGCTCGACCCGTTCTCCGTGGGCGCCATCTACGTGAACGCCGTAACGGTGGGCGTCGCGGTCGCCATCACCTTCGTGATGTTCAACACCAACCGCAACAACATCGTGGACATCATCGAGTGGAAAAACGGCCGCCGCCTCGACAGCATGGTCTCCACCGCCGATAACCTCGCGAGCAAGCTCGCCGTGGCGGGCGCGACGCAGCTCATCGCCGTTTCCATGCACCTTTCGGGCTTCAACGCCGATATCGTCGAGCAGCCAGCCGCCACCATTTCCACCATCAACGCCATGATCGGCTGGGTGCCCATGCTCGTGGCCGCGCTGATGTTCGGTGTGCTTTTGTTCTTCAATATCGAAAAGGACACGAAGCGAATGAACGAGGAAAAAGCGGCGGCGGCAGGGTGATCTGTAAAACAGTGCCGCGCTAGGCAAGCACGCCCCGATGTGGTATGATGAGCCGATAACAAAGAGAAGGAAGCGTTTTATCCGGTATGATCAGCGCACAGGGGGTCTCCCTTCAATTCGGCGGAAAGCCGCTTTTCCAGAATGTGGATATCCAGTTCACGCCCGGCAACTGCTACGGCCTTATCGGCGCGAACGGCACGGGCAAATCCACCTTCCTCCGCATACTCTCGGGCGAGCTCGAACCGGGCAGCGGCAATATCAACGTAACGCCCAACGAGCGCATCGCGGTGCTGCGGCAGGATCATTACGCCTTCGACGAGCACACCGCGCTCGAAACGGTCGTGATGGGCTACGCGCGGCTTTATGAGCTCATTCAATTAAAGGAAGCGCTTTATAACAAGCCCGATTTCGACGACGCGGACGGCATACGCCTCGCGGAGCTTGAGGGCGAATTTTCCGAAATGGACGGCTGGAACGCCGAGTCGGACGCGGAAACGATCCTAAACGGCCTCGGTATAACGGGCGAGTACCACCAGATGAAAATGGCCGAGCTCGACGGGCCGCGCAAGGTGAAGGTGCTCCTCGCGCAGGCGCTTTTCAAAAAGCCGGACATTTTGCTGCTCGACGAGCCGACCAACAACCTCGACCTGTACGCAGTGAAGTGGCTCGAGGATTTTTTGCTCGATTTTCCGAACACGGTGATCGTGGTATCGCACGACCGCCATTTTCTCAACAAGGTATGCACGCACATCGTGGATATCGACTACGGCAAAATACAGACGTACGTGGGCAATTACGATTTCTGGTATGAATACACGCAGCTCGCCGCGCGGCAGGAGCGCGACCAGCGCAAGCGCAACGAGCAGAAAATCAAGGAATTGCAGGAGTTCATACAGCGCTTTAGCGCGAACGCGGCAAAATCCCGCCAAGCGACTTCGCGCAAAAAAATGCTCGACAACCTTCAAATGGATAACTTCGCGCCGTCCTCGCGCCGGTATCCTTTCATTAGCTTCAAGCCCGACCGCGAGGTGGGCAACGACGTGCTCGCCGTAAACGGCGTTTCAAAGACCGTGGGCGGGCGCAAGGTGCTCGACAACGTAAGCTTCGTGGTACAGGGCGGCGACAAAATCGCCTTCGTGGGCGAGGACGAGCTCGCGCGTACAACGCTGTTTCAAATCCTCATGGAGGAAACGGAGCCCGACGAGGGCAGCATAAAATGGGGCGTGACCACCACGCGCTCCTACATGCCCTCCGATAACTCGGCCTATTTCGACGGGGTGGAGCTCAACCTTGTGGACTGGCTGCGCCAGTACTCGCGCGACCAGTACGAAACCACCATACGCGGGTGGCTTGGACGGCTTTTGTTCTCCGGCGAGGATGCGTTAAAGCAGGCCAAGGTACTTTCTGGCGGCGAAAAACAGCGCTGCATGCTCGCGAAGATGATGCTTTCGGGCGCGAACGTGCTTATTTTGAACGACCCCACCAACCACCTCGACCTCGAGGCCATCACCGCGCTCAACGAGGGCATGACCGCGTTTCCGGGCGTGATGCTCTTCGCATCGCACGACCATCAGGTGATCGAGACCGTATCCAACCGCATCATCGAGCTAATCCCCGGCGCGATCATCGACCGCCGCGAGAGCTTCGACGAATATTTGGACGATCCCGAGGTGATACGCCAGCGGGCAGCCGCGGAAGGGAAGTAAACGGCATAAGTAAGGGCGCGCCGGAAATTCCGGCGCGCCCTTGTTTTTTGAAGCGGTTTTATTCGGATACTAGCCTTTTGTCCCCCGTGATCGCCTGGATGGGCGCGATATCCTCCGTTACCTCGAGCACACCGAGGTATTCGCCCGCGCTGTCGCGCACGGCGAAATAGCGGATGAGGATGTACTTGCCGCCCAGATGGATATAAAACGCCTCGCTCGCCTTTGCGCCGCTCTTAAAATCGTCCACCAGCTTTTCCACTACGTGCACGCTCGCGGGCGGGTGGCAGTTGGATACGTTGCGGCCTATGACAGAGGGCGTGCGCGGGAAGATGCGCTCGTTGCTCTGCGAGAAATAGCGCACGAGGTCGTCCTTACCGACGAAGGTAACGTCGAAGGGAAGCGTATTGAAAACGGCTTCCAGCTCCTTCACGGTAAACGAGCCGGTGGGCAGCGTAACAACGCCTCCCGCGACCGCCTCGCGCACCGGGGGCTTTTCCTCCCTCGCGGCTTTCCAAACGGGCACGTTTTCGATGAGGCAGTAGCCGAACTCGGCGCTTTCGTCCGCGACCTTTTTCCACTCGTCCTGCGTCAGGTTTTCGAGCAGAATGGGAAGGAGTATGTTTTCTTCCTTGAAGATCATGTCGAGGGTTTTTGTGAACGCGGCCTCCGCCGTTTCCTTGTTCGCGGCGCGCAAAAGCTCGCGTATCTCGTCGTCCACGCCCCACATCACCTTGGGCGGCGCAGTCACGCCGTACTGCTCCATGTAGGGAAACAGCAGGTTTTCCTTCTTTTTGTAGTGGATGTCCACGCCCTCGTACAGGCGCCTCAAGCCCTCTTCAAAGCCCGTTTTACCGCCGCGGAGCGCCATAATCAGCTCCTCGACGGCGCGGTTCTCGCGCTTCATGGTATGGGCGGGGTGGCCGGGCCTGTCGGTCTCCTCC
>JAJFTZ010000110.1 GCA_021372675.1 Eubacteriales bacterium | reverse complement strand
AGTATGAGGACCCTTTTAAGGGTAGCAAGCAGTAATCCCACTACGGCTTGAACAAAGTGAAAGCCAGCGTCTTTTAGGCGCTGGCAGTTTCATGCCCTTCTAGGGCGCGTCATGCCACCCCTCTTAGGGGTGGTCATGACTACAATTGACAAAACAGATATTTTTGTTTCGTGCAGAGAAACTCGATTGAGCCCCCCTTTTTGTTTTTGCCGGCGCTTTCTTATGTTTTGCCGTTTCATGGCGGCTTGGGGAAGTCTCGGTGGTCCTATCGAGCTAAGCGCCGATCACCACGCCCCGCGATAGCCAAGCGTGACCGCGCTGCTTTGCGCGCCGGCGAGCAAGCAGCCTTTTGTACTGCCGCCGCGGAGGTAAGCGCAAAGGAAACCCGCAAGAAAGCTATCTCCCGCACCCATCGTATCGACGACCGTACAGTCTATAATGCCCTGCTCGGTAAAACCTGCGCCGTCGTAGGCGAGGCTGCCTCTTGCCCCGCGGGTCGCCACGACGACGCGCGGGCCTTGGGCCGCGATGGCGCGGATACGCGCGCGCAGCGCTGCGTCGTCCGAGATATCGTCCGAAAAAAAAGCGATGTCGGCTGCTGCAAGCGCTACCAGAGCCTGCGGGGATTCGGGCCTGTCGGAGCAATCGAAGGCGATCGGCACGCCACGCTCGCTTATGCGCTTAAGCTCGCCCTCCACGCGTCCCCAAAGCCCGGAAACCAGCATGTCGTGCTTCTCGATAAAGGTGATATCCTCTTGCGTAAGCGCAAATCCTTCCATCACGCCCTCATGGTAATCGCCAAAAACTCTGTCGCCGTTTACGATGGCAACATGCGTCAGAGCGGTGGCGCCTTCCACGATATGCACGCGGCTCACATCCACGCCCTTTCCTTCGAGCGCGTTGAGCAGCAGCTTCCCGTTCTCGTCGGTACCGACCGCGCCGATGTAGGATGCCGCCCCCCCGAGCCGCCGCGCATATACCGCGACGTTCACGGGGTTCCCGCCGGGGTATTTTTCGCCGGTAGCGCCGTAATAATCGATGCAGTTATCTCCCGCGCAGGCCAGTTTTATCATAGCTTCCTTGCCCTTTCGACCGCCTTTTTTGCGCTTCCGCTCGGGTCGTGCATGTATTTTGTCACAAGCTCGATCGTCGCCGTTCCGTCGTAGCCTGCGCCGCGCATATCGCGGAGGATGCGCTTAAGCGGCATGATGCCGTCGCCCGGCAGCAGATGATCCTCACTCGAGCCGTCGGAATCGACCAGATGCATGTGGCGAAGCGAACCGCCGAGCAGCCTTGCGTAATCCGCGGGGTCCTCGCCCTGCACAAAAGGGGAGACAACGTCGCACATACCGAAAAGATGGGGAGAGCCGACCTCCTCAATTGCTCTTTTCAGCTCTCCGAGTGTTGTTAAGGTGTCCGATTCGTACGGCGTGAGCGTTTCGAGCAGGATTGCGCGGCCGACGCGCTCCGCAACGCCCGCAAGCCTTTCAAGGGTGCGTATCAGCCGTTGCCAGCGCGCCTCATACGGCGCGCCGCCGCCATGGCCGCAGGAGACCAGCGTGTAGTCGGCGCCAATGGCGGCGCCGGCCTCGACGGCGAGCGTTAAATAATCGACGCTATCCCTCCATTGGCTGTCACCGCCGAGCATATAGTTGAAGGGATACGCGTTATGCTCGGGCGTATAGACCTTTACGCGCATGGCGTAGCGTTCCGTAAGCCTTAAAATATCCGCCGCGCCGCCGCGCATTAGGTCGGGCGCGTAGGCGTGCGGCCTGCCGCCCCAAAGCTCAATGTAATCATAATGGAAAGCGGCTGCATCCGCAAACGCTGTCTCGAGCGCGGTATGCTGATAACCGCAGGTAAACAATCCGAACTCCATGGCTTCCCTCCGCCAGATACATGAAAGGGCCGCGTGAAAGGGGCAAACCTGCGCGCGGCCCTTTATCGTCAATATTCTACTTTGCGGTAATAGCGCCTTAGCTTCATATCGTGGCCCGACAGAGCCTCGATGTGCGCGTCGATGCGGTTGGTAACGGCATGCATCAGAAGATGGCTCAGACTGCCGCGGTATTTTTCGGATATGCCCGCAAGCGCATACGCCTTCGTGTCGATGATCGTGTAATTCTCGCATATCTTGGGTAAAAAGCGCGCTACGCGAAGCGCCAGCTCGCGCTGAGAATCCTCTCCGACGAACACCGTCACAGGCGTGTCCGCATCGACGATTTCGAGCATGCCGTGGAAAAACTCGGCGGCGTGTATGGATTTCGTGCGCATCCAGTGCATTTCCTCCCAATAACACATGGCGTAGGAATATGTCGCGCCGTAGAGCGTGCCCGCGCCTACGAAATAGTGCAGCGTGTCGCGCAGATGCTTTTTTGCAAACGCGAGGCCAAACGCATCCGCATCCTTTTCGGCATCGGCAAGCGCCCGGGGAAGGCTTTCGTCGAGCTGTGCGTAATAGTCGTCGTATTCACCGAAGCTGCCCTCGTTGTGCAGGAAGCGATCCGCCACCATAAAGAACTTAAGCTGCTCGTTGTGCGGGCAGCTGATGCACGCGTCCACGGAGGCCGCGAGGGGGGAATCCGCCTTGTCGACGAAGCCCAGAACGAACGCGCCGGCGGCGCGCATTTTGGCAACGGCCTCAAGCATTTCCTCGGTCGTGCCCGTCACGGAGGAGATTACCGCAAATGTTTTGCCGTTTACGCGCCTGTCGCCCGTCGCGATATACTCCGCGGCGTTGAGAGCGAACACCTCTAAGGTGCTAAGCTCCTTCATGTGCACCGTCGCCTGCATGCAGCTCGCCCATGTGCCGCCTATGCCCAGATAACAGATGTTTCCCACGCCTTTTTTGTCCGCCGCGTCCACAATCCGCTCGATGCGTCCGCGAAGCGCAAGCGCGCCCCGTATGTTGCTTATTAGGTCCTGTTCGTTGAATTTAATCATAAATACCTCAATTACTTCGCGCATGCGGTCTGAACGGCCGCATGCGCGAAGGGACACAGTTTTATTCGCCGACCTTGAGCATCTGGTAATACTTGTCGTATATCGTGAGCGCGTCACCGACGTCCTTCTGGAAAAAGATATTGGTCTTATAGTCGAAGTCGAAGGCGGGGTCGTTGCGATACGCGTCGCTCGCCGCGGCCACGGCGGCGTCATTGGGACAGGAGTAGGGGAATTCCACCAGGTTATCCGCCATTGCCTGAGGCTCGCAGATATAGTTGAGGAACTTGTAAGCAAGGTCCATATGCTGCGCGCCCTTGGGTATCACGTACAGGTCGAAGCCCAGCTGGACGGGGTCGTCGGTAAACGGCGCGATGGTGAGGGTGTTGTTCGCGCCGAGCTGGCTCATGGCCCAGGAGGCGTTGCCGTCGTAGGTGAGCATGCACGAAACCGTGCCGTTGACGATATTTTCCTGCGTGGCGCCGTAGGCGACCACGTTGGCGTTATACTTGACCAGCCATTCGTAGGCTTCCGCGATCTGCCCTTCATCGGTGGAGTTGGGATCATAGCCGAGCGCGACCAGCGCGATGGGGAACAGGTTGCGCGCGCCGTCGATGGAGCCGATCTGGCCTTTCATCGCGGGGTCGATGAGGTCGTTATAGCTCTTGATCTCGATTGGGCAGGTAGCGGTATTGTACACCACGTAGATGTAGTTCATCAGATACGGCACGCAATAATCACGGTTATCACCGCTCCAGTAAGCGCTGTTGATATTGGCGACGGCGTTTGGGATCTTCGCCGAATCGAGCTTTTCAAGATAACCGCCGCTGATGAGGGATTCCATATAGGCGTCGCAGGTCATGATCAGATCGTAATCCTTGCCCGCGCCCGCCGTAAGCTTGGTGATGGAATCCGCGTTGTCGGACATATAGCTCAAATTCACGGTGCAGTTGTTTGCCGTTTCGAAGTTTGTAATGAGTTTTTCGGAGATATAATCGCCCCACATGAATATGTTCAGCTCGGCGTTACCTCCGCCCGCGGTACCGCTGCATGCGCATACGGAAACCAGCATGGCCAGCGCCAACAAAAGAGTGATCGCCTTTTTCATTGTTTCCCTCCTAAAAATTAATGCCTTGTATTTTTCATCTGCTCCCAGCAGTTGAAATCGCTTTTTCCGCCTCGGCCGCAAGCCGCGCCTCGCGCTTTTGGCGGCGCTTTTGTACTGCGTTCACGCTCAGCATGGCGAAAACCATCACCGCGATCATCACCGTGGTAAGCGCGTTTGCGTCCGGCGTTACGCCGGTGCGGTTCATCGACAGGATGAGCACGGGCAGCGTGGACTGCCGCGCGCCCGCGAGCATGTTGGACATGACCACGTCGTCGATCGACAGCGTGAAGGATAGAAACGCCGCCGACATAATACCGGGCATAATACTTGGCACCGTTACCTTCCAGAATGTCTGGAAACGGTTTGCGCCGAGGTCCATCGAGGCCTCCTGAAGCGTTTCGTTATCGCCGGTTATGCGGCCTCTGATGGTCACGACCGCATAGGGAATACAGAACGTGCAGTGGCCGATCAAAATGGTGCCCATACCGAGCTTCACGCCAATCGTCATGAAGATGATCAGCATCGAAACCGCCAGCACGATCTCCGGCACGATGATGGGGACGTAGATCATCATGTTGACGATTTTCTTGATACGGAATTCGAACTTTTTAAGCCCGATCCCGCCGAGTACGCCGATGATGACGCTGATCGCGGTGGCGAGCACCGCGATGACCACCGAATAGACCAGCGCATCCCAAAGATCGGTATTTGCGAAGGAGAAAAGCTTGCCGTACCAGCTCGTGGTGAAGCCCTGCCAGTAGTAGTTGCGCTGTGCGTCGTTGAAGGAGAAGGCGATCATGACCGCTACCGGCAGATAAAATACCGCGTACATCAGAGCGGCATAGAAGCCGCCGAAGAATTTCGCCGCCTTCCTGCGTCGCATGCGGTTGTTTTTACTTGGCGATTCCACCTATACCACCTCCATATCTTCCATGCGCGCAAAGCGTGTATAGAGAAAGATGAGCAGCGCCGTGATCAAAAGCAGCAGCACGCTCAACGCCGCCCCAAGCGGCCAGTTGCGTATCGTCCCGAACTGGTTTTTGATGATGTTGCCGATGTAGAGCACCTTGCCGCCGCCGAGCATATCCGTCACCGTGTAGATGCCCAGCGCCGGGATAAACGTGAGTATGATCGCGGAGAAGATACCGGGGAAGGTCAGCGGCAGCGTTACCCTAAGAAAGGTGCGCGAAGGCTTTGCGCCGAGATCTGCCGACGCTTCGAGCATGGATTTTTGCAGCTTTTCGATCGAGGAATACATAGGCAGCACCGCAAACGGCAGCATCCCGGTAATAAGCCCCAACGTGACCAGCCAATCCGTATAAATCAGCTGCAGCGGCGCGTCGATCAGTCCGAGCGAAAGCAGCAGGTTGTTTACGGGGCCGTTCGTTTGGAACAGGAGCATCCACGAGTTGAGGCGCATGAGCGAGTTGGTCCAAAACGGAATCATGATGAGCATGATGAGGCGCGACGCCGTTTCCGGCGGTTTGCGCGCGATATAATAAGCAAACGGATATCCGAGCAGCAGGCACAGCGCGGTCGTGAAGGCCGCCACCTTAAAGCTTTTGGCGATGATCTTGAAATAGGTAACATCCAGCAGCGTTTGGTAGCTTGTGGCGCTGAAAGTGTAGTCGATGCCGCCGAAGGTCCCGCGGCTCATAAAGCTGACGTAGATCACGAACAGCATGGGAAGCGTTACGAACAGTATCATCCATGCGGAAACCGGTCCCGCCTGCGCCAGCATGGGAAGGCGGCTGACCCGCTTTCTCTTTTTAAAAACCGCGGCGCTTTTCGTCATGGCTGCATCTCCTTTGCAGACTGCTCCGGCTCTTTCTTGATGGCGACGGATTTTGCCGGGTCCCAGTATACAAAAACCGCGTCTCCTTCGCGCAGCGAGGCATCCGTCTCAAAACGCGAAAACTTGATTTCCTTGCCATCGGCCATATCGAGGCTTGTTTTGATGACGGTGCCCATATAGATGAAGTCCTTCACCTGCGCAGGCAGATCGAAGCCCGTCACGGGCGACGGCGCCACCGACAGGAATTCCGGCCGTATGGAAACGAAAATCTCCTCGCCTTTTTCAAAGCCGGCGCCCTGCGTCAAAAGCCTTCCGGAAGCCGTTTTTACCGTGAGCATGTTTCCGTCTACGGCCTGTACGTACCCGTCGAGCACATTGGACTCCCCGATGAAATCGGCGACGAACTTCGTGTTGGGGTGATGGTATATTTCCATGGGTTCCCCCAGTTGAAGGATGACGCCGTCCCGCATGACCGCGATGCGGTCCGACATCGTCATGGCCTCCTCCTGATCGTGGGTCACGTAAACGAAGGTGATGCCGAGCCTTTTTTGCAGGCGCTTGAGCTCCACCTGCATCTGCTTGCGAAGCTTTAGATCGAGCGCGCCCAGAGGTTCGTCCAGCAGCAGCACGCGCGGGTTGTTGATGAGCGCCCGCGCAATGGCAACGCGCTGCTTCTGCCCGCCTGAAAGAGCTTCGGGCTTGCGTTTTTCAAAGCCGGACATCTGCACGAGCTCCAGCATTTCGGCTACGCGTTTTTTAATTTCATCCTTGGGTACTTTTCGTATGGAAGGGCCGTAAGCGACATTTTCATAAACGGTCATGTGGGGGAATAAGGAATAGCTTTGAAATACCGTGTTGACATCGCGCTGATAAGGTTCCTTATCCTCCACGCGCTGTCCCTGCACCTCGATCGTGCCGCCGCTCGCGTCTTCAAAGCCGGCGATCATGCGGAGCGTGGTGGTCTTTCCGCATCCCGAGGGGCCGAGCAAGGTCAGGAACTCTCCCTCCCGAATCTCGAGGTTCATATCTTTTACAACGTGGTTGTTACCGAACCATTTTTCGACATGGCGCAAAGATACGATCGTATTTGCCAATCCGTTCACCTCTTATTCACTTATGCAACAAGATTAACATCACTTCATACCAATTACAAGCATAAATTTAATAGGTATCATACTTTCTTATACCAATTTAATCAAAAAGGCCGCATCCTGTGATGCGGCCATGCGTTGAAACGCGGCAAACGGCTTATTTTTTAAAGTGCACGATGTATTCGCACTTCTCGCTTTTCGTATAGCTGCGCGAAAATTCCATGGCCTTTCCGTTTTCGTCGTATACGACGCCGGAAAATTCAATGACGACGTTGTTCCCCTTGAGCCCGATCAACCGTGCGGCGGCGGGATCAAGATGCGAGACAGCCAGCTTTTGCTCGCCGCGTGCTAGCCTCACGCCGTTCCACTGGTACACGTCGAAGATCGAGAAAAGCCCGATATCCACATCGGCAAAGCCCGGCACGATGCGGCTTGGGATATAAATCTCCTCGAGCGCCACCGGTTCATCGTTGGAAAGGCAGATGCGCTTGATATACCAAAGCTCATCCCCCTCGTCTATGCCGAGGATCTGCGCATACAGCGGCCCAGCCTTTCGAAGCGATTTTATGAGTACCTTGGTCGAGGGAACTTGATCGCGCTCGAACATGGTCTGCCGGAAACCGCCGAGCTTTTCGAGGTCGCGCTCGAGCTTAGGGCCTACCACAAACACGCCCTTGCCCTGCACGCTTTTGAGCAAACCCTCGTTTTCCAACGCTTCGAGGGCGCTGCGCACGGAAATGCGGTTCAGCCCAAAAGCCTCCGAGAGCTGATTCTCCGAAGGAATGCAGGTGCCCGGCGGATATTCGCCCTCGTCGATCTTTGAGCGGACGACCTCCCTAAGCTGGATATAAAGAGGCGAGCGGCCTTTGTTTCGCGTCTCCATTTCAGCCCTCCTGCCAGTAGAGCGTGCTGCTCATCGTAATCATATCGGAGCGGCCGATCGTGCGGCAGTATTCAATGAGCGCGCCGTCGTCGCCGTATGTTTCGCTTACGATCCAGAAAGCGGGCGCGCCTTCCTCGATGCCAAGGCTTTCCGCTTCTTCTACCGTAGCAAACGTCACGCTGGCTTTTTCCCATCCGTGATCGATCTGCAGTCCGTAAACGTCCTTGAGCATCGAGAACAGCGAGCCGTTGACAAGATCGTGTTCCTCAAGGCCCGGTGCGAGCGACGCGTTGATATACGCGGTTTCGAGCATAATCGGCATGCCGTCGACCAGCCGCAGCCGCGTGATGCGGTAAAGCTTGCCGCCCTCAGGCTGCGCGAACCGCTTCGCCATACGTTTGTCGCACGTTATCGGTGAAAAGCTTAAAAGCCGTGCCCCGGGCTGCATCCCTTGCTCCCGCGCATACTCGCTGAACCCCTGAAGATCCTGCAGCGTGCGGTTCATCCGCGGCAGCAGGCGCGTGCCGCTGCCCCATACGGTGCAGAGCTTCCCCGCAGCCGACATCCGGGCAAGCGCATTTCGAAGCGTTGTGCGATTGATCCCCCACATCCGGCACATCTCCCGTTCCGGCGGCAGCTTATCGTTGGGTTTCAGCCCGTTTTTTAGGATATAGGCTTCGATAGATTCGATCGCCATTTCACGTGGGGGCAGCGCATAGCTTTTCATGATCCACCTCGAAATTGGTATAGCCTTATTATAACAAAAAGTGCCGCGCCGGCAACAAGTTTTTCCTTAATGAAGGTAGGACTTAACGCAACTGCCCGAAATTCATGCGTGTGCCTTGCGCGACCGTACAGGGCGGCCCATAGCGTATGCCTGTCCGGGTGGAAGCCGCGCGGACAAGGAAAAAAAGCGCCGGCAGGGAATTTGGATTCCGTGTCGGCGCTCCATTGTTCCTTTATCGCATTTTTCGGCCGCCGTTTCCGGCAGGCTCTTCGGCTCAATTACTTCGGTCGGTGGCCAATGCTGTAATCGCGTCTGCAATCGTTTTTACGTTAAAAAAGAAATCTTCCACCGTCATGTACTCATCGGACATATGGCACATGTCGGGCTTACCCGGCAGCTGCGGGCCAAACGCAACCGCGTTTGGCAAGTCACGCGCATAGGTGCCGCCGCCGATATGCACGGGCGGGAGATCCGTGCCGGAGCGTTTGGCGTATACGCTCCTCAACTGCGATACCAGCTCGGTGTCCTCGGCCATATAGAAGCCTTGGCTGAAGTTAAAGCTCTGTCTTTCGGCTTTTCCGACAAAAGCGGCATCCAGCTTTGAAGATACAGTAGCGCTTCCCACCGACATCGGCGCGCGTACATCGATATGCAGGGTGTATCCGGAAGCATCCCATTTTATCACCCCAGGATTTAGTGTGAGCCTGCCGGATTCATCTTGGCTGTCGAGCCCAATCGTTTCGCCGTGATACTCCATGCCGAACAAATCTGTCAGTTCGCGCGCCGCCCTTAAATCGGCCGGCGGAAGCGGCAGCCTGTTTAAGAGCATGAGCATGGCCTGCAAAGCGTTTTTGCCAAGATGCGGCATGGACGCATGCGCTGCCGCGCCAAGCACCGTTATTGTGCAGCCTTCGTCCGCAGGTTCATACGAGGCTTTGAATCCATCCAACGCAAAACCACCCAGTGCCTGTTTCGCCTCGGTTTCCGTAAGCGGTACGGTAACGACCGCCCTGCCGGGGACGGCGTTGGCCGCTGTTCCCGCTTCCATGCTGATTTTTGACGCGTAGGCTTTTTTATAGGTTGCGCCGCATATGTTCATTTCCGAGCTTACCAGCGGATATTCGGCATCGGGCGAAAATGAGATATCCGGTACTTTCTCGCCGGATTCAAGGTAATAGGTAAGGCAGCGCATGCCGAGTTCCTCATCGCAGCCGAACATCAGACGCACGCGCCGTTTCATTTTCAGTCCCGTTTCTTTGATCGCCGCAAGCGCATAGATCGCAGCTATGGCCGGGCCTTTATCATCCTGCACGCCGCGGCTGATGATTCTATCCCCGTATATCTCGCCGCTAAAGGGGTCATGTTCCCAGGCATCGTCCACATCCACAACATCAAGATGCGTCAAGACGCCCAAGGTCTCGCTGCCATCGCCGTAGTCCGCATAGCCTATCATGCCGTCCATATCCCGCGTAGCAAAGCCGAGCTTTTCGCACAAGGCCAACGTATAGTCCAAAGCCCGCTTAATATTTAGGCCCAAAGGCGCGCCCGGTTCAGCCGCCCCGTTTACGCTTGGTATGCGCAGAAGCTCGCGGAGGTCATGCAGTATATCATTTCTGTGGGCGTCTATCCATCTGTCGGTAACTGATTCCATGTCATATCCTCCCAAATGTGCAGGATTCACGAAAATCCCGGTGGCCCTGCAGCTATGCAAATAGTTTATTAGAAGGCGAATACCGGGTCAATATCAAAGCCAAACGCGCGCGGTCCGAGCAGTGACAGGCCCTTTTCGCTCTTCCACATCTTATCGCACGGGAAAAGCAGCACGGCTACACGTTCGCCCGGCTCAAGGTTAGGATTGCATATCGGCATGCCGGTATCCGCATCCAATATGCAGATCAGGTCGGGGGCGGTACAATCCACATTGCCGTTTTTCCACATTACGATATTCTCGTTACGATACCACAGATGCAGTTCTTCACCGTTATCCGTAGTAATATAGGTATCGCCGACAGTGTATCCGTTCACCGTAGAGTAAGGCTGTTCCTTTACCGTTCCATAATAGGCTATGCGCCCATTTCCCTTTTTCACGCATGCCTCTATGCGTTTCACGCCGTTTTTCTCCGCCGTCCTCCAAGCCTCGCCTACTTCCAGAAGGTTATCCATAGCCCCCAGGATGACGGCGTTCTTAAGTACGCCGGCAGTGTTTATATGGTCTATTACGCCTATCGTATTCCTGCTGACCACCGCAAGCGCGCGCACCATTTCTTCCGCACGGAAGTCGTTCACAAGGCTTGTAAATACGGCCTGATCGCCAAAGGCATTCGCCACGGCCAAGGGCGCGATGCTGACGCCGTTCAGGTTGTAGGTGGAAAGCTGAAGATCCGGCACCGCGCGTCCGGCCGCGTCGCAATTCATGACCGGTACCCCGGCCATTGCGGCAACATACATTGCCACCGCCGTGTTTCCTCCTCCGAACTCGGTGGAGTTAAAGCCGGCAAATTTTTTGCCTGCGTACTTTTCCATGCTGCGCGCAGCCGCGACACACATGTTCTCGTCCATTACGGGAAGACCGTTATACTTTGCCTTTTCTTCTTTGGTAAGCGGCGAAATAGCTCCGCAATAATAAGGCGTGCCGATCATGGCGTCCTCGGGGATTTCATCATAATTCGCAAGAATTATATCCTTGTTCCTTGCGAACACTTCGTCCATCATCTTCATACCTTCTTCGAGAGAACCGCCGCCGCCGGTGCCGAGTATGGTCGCGGCCAATAAAATATCACCCACATCCGTACGTGTAAGTTTACGCATAGCTTCCTCCAAAATTATATTATTCTTGGTTATCCGCTTCTTTACAGGCTGCCGTATCCGTATTGTACAAATGGCAAGCCACAAGTCTTCCGTCGCAATCGCGCAATATCGGAGATTCATTTGAGCATATATCGGCGGCAAATTTGCACCGTGTATGGAAGCGGCATCCCGGCGGCGGGGCAATTGCGCTCGGCACGTTACCTTCCAGAACCTGCAATTCATCCAGCGATTTCATTCCGGAGCGCAATACGGCTCCGAAAAGCGCTTTTGTATACGGATGCTGCGGATTGCTGAAAACCTTCTTAGCGTCGCCGTATTCGACCAGCTTGCCAAGATACATGACCGCTATAACGTCGCTCATTTTATATACGACACTGAGGTCGTGAGAAATCAATATCACCGTCAGATGAAGCATTTCCTTGAGGTGTTCCAACAGTTTAAGTATCTGCCCCTGCGACGCCACGTCTATGGAAGATGTCGGCTCATCCAGCACGATAAGCTTGGGTTCAAGCGCCAGCGCGCGCGCAATCGCTATGCGCTGCCGCTGCCCGGCGGAGAATTCGTGCGGATACATGTACGTCTCATCGGGGTTAAGCCCCACCATTTTCATAAGCTCCTTAACTTTTTCGTCAAGGGCGGCTCCCCTTAGCTTCGTATGTACAACGAGCGGCTCAGCGATGATATCGCGCACCAGCATGCGCGGATTCAGCGACCAGAACGGGTCCTGAAACACGATCTGTATATCCTTTTTTATGTCCCGCTTTTCCTTGGGGCCGAGTTGAAAAAGGCTCTTCCCGTCGAATATGACCTCGCCGCCTGTGGCTTCTTCCAGACCAAGCAATGTGTTTACCAGCGTGGTCTTGCCGCAGCCAGATTCGCCTACGATGCCCAGCGACCAACCGCGTTGAAGGTCAATACTCACCCCATCCACCGCTTTTACAAACTTTTTCTTTTCGCCAAGCTTGCCGCCGGGTACCGCAAAATATTTGAATAGCTCTTTTACTTGAAGCAGTATGTCCTCTGCCATATTACTCACCCACCTTCAACAGCAGCTTGGTGTATTCGTCCTGAGGATGCCCGATGATCTCTTCCCGCGCGCCGCACTCAACGATACTTCCTTTGCGGAGCACGGCGATACGGCTGCAAACCACCGATGCCAGCGAGAAGTTATTCGAGATATACAGCACGGTGATGCCAAGCTCTTTTCGCAGCTCGTCGATGAGTTTGAGTATGCCTGCCTGTATCGTAACGTCGAGGTTGCGCGTGGGTTCGTCGGCTATGAGGAAATCCGCCTTGCAGGAGAGGGCGAGCGCTATTACGATACGTTGCCGCTGCCCGCCCGACAGCTGATGCGGGTATTTTCCAAGACAGGATTCGGCATCCGGCAGACGCACGGTTTCGATCGCCTTGATCGCCTCGGCACGCGCGTTGGCCCTGCTGATTTTGCGGTGGCATCTGATAACGTCTTCCATCTGCCTCCCTATTGTGAACACCGGGTTGAGGCTGCTCATAGGGTCTTGAAATATCATAGCTATCTTTTTTCCACGGATATTCATAAGCTCTTTTTTGCCGAGCTTTAATAAATCGGTCCCCTCCAGCAGTATCTCGCCGGAACGTATACGCACGGCCGTGGGCGGCAGAAGTCCCAGAATTGTCAGCGCAAGCACGGTTTTACCCGCGCCGCTCTCGCCGACGATTCCAAAGCTCTCGCCGTTATCGATATCGAGATGGTCGATATTCAATGCGCGAAAATCCCCGTCGATGGTCTTAAAGTCTAAAACGAGGTTGTTGATCTCGAAATATTTGCCCATATCGCCACCTCACAGTTTCCTGGTCTTCGGATCCAATACTTCGCGCAGACCATCACCGACAAGATTAAACGAGAGAACCGTCAGGAATATGGCGATGCCCGGGAATATCGAATACCACCATGCCGTTTGGAAATATGTGCGCCCGGTGTTGATCATCAACCCCCATTCGGGCGTCGGGGCTTGTGCGCCCAGCCCTAGGAAACTCAGCGAGGACAGCGTCATGATCACGCCGCCGATATCCATGGAGGCCTGTACGATAACCTGCGCGATTGTATTGGGTATGATATGCTTAAACACGATCATATGCCCCGGTGTGCCCATGGCTCTGGCGGCGCGCACAAACTGGCGTTCGCGGATGGATACCGCCTGTCCCCGCACGATCCTCGTATACCACGGCCACCAGGAAACCGCTATGGCAAGCATGGCGTTTGTAAGCGACGGCCCGAGAAAAGCCGAAATAGCGATTGCGAGCAGCAACGATGGAAAGCTCAGGAATATATCGGTTATCCTCATGATAACCTCGTCGATTATCCCGCCCGCGGCTCCGGCTATCGCGCCCAGCATCATACCGAACACCACGGCGATTGCAACGGCGATTACGGAAACCCTTAGCGATATCCTGGTTCCGTATAACACGCGGGAAAAAACATCGCGCCCAAGCTCATCCGTACCAAACCAGTGCTCTCCACTCGGTGCTTGCAGCATATTGGCGGGGTCGTTTTCATTTTCGACATGCCCCGGGTATGGTATTATAAGCGGCGCTATTACGGCCAGCACGACCAGCAGCAGCACCATGATTATGGCGGCTCTTGTCAGCAGGTTTCGGTTCAAAAGATAAATGGAAAGCTTGAACTCACGCCAGCGGGGACGCAGTGCGGCAATTATCTTTTTCATATACCCCGCCTCCTCATATTCTGATACGCGGATCGACCGCGATGATGATATCGGCGATCAGGTTAAGCACAACATACGAGCACGCCGAAAACAAAGTTACGCCCATCACAGCCGGGTAATCAAGCGTCGTAACCGCGGTGGATATGTATGTGCCTATCCCGGGCCAGTCGAATATCGCTTCCACAAGAAACGTATTTACCAGCGTATATCCTATCGACAGGGTGACTACCGTAGCCGTGGAGCCGAGGGAGTTTTTAAGCGCATATCTCCAGTGGATTTTTCGTTCGTTGAGGCCATAGGAGCGTTCGGCCGTTATATAATCCTCATTAAGGATCTCCAGCATGGCGGAGCGTGTCATGCGCGCCACCAGGCCTATTGGGTACAGCGATATCGTTACGCAGGGAAGCAAAATATGCTTCAGCGCATCTCCGGCTATCACCCAGTTGCCTGTAATAACGCTGTCAAATATCAAAAATCCTGTTATATCGGGTATATTGTAGAAGATCTTTGTCTCCTGGCTCAGCTGCCCGCCTATCGGCAATGCCGACAGCCAGCTGTAAAATATCAGCTGAGCAAATATACCTATCCAGAAAGTTGGCAAGGATACGGCGCCTATTGAGATAAAGCGGCTTATATGATCTCCCAGCTTATCCTTGTTTTTTGCTGAAAGTATTCCCATCGGCAGGCCTATCAGGATCGCAAGTATCGTTGAGCAGAAAACGAGTTCCAGCGTTGCGGGAAGATAATTTGCGAGTTCATTTTTTACCGGCTGGTGCGTCCTCAGGGATTTCCCAAAATCAAAATGCAGCAGGTCGCCGAGATATTTGATATACTGCTCAGCCAACGGCTTATCGAGCCCGAGCTCTATCTTTGCCTGTGCTATCTGTTCCGGCGTTGCGCGGGCGCCGGCCCACTTTGCCGCAGGATCGGATGGCAGGATGTGTACGAGCACAAATGTGATCGTCACCACGCCGAGCATTACTACGATCCCCAGCATAAGTCTTTTGATTAGAAACTTCAGCATAGCAACTTCTCATTTCTGTAGATTCTGTGCAGGGAGCCCTGCGCGGGCTCCCTGCGGAAGTCGTCAGGCGTCAGCCGCGGTAGCAATCGTAGAAGAATATGACGTTGGGATAGATGGGATTGCTGTTATGTCCCATAAATGTGTTGTTCTCCACCCAAACGTTGCGCAGGTCGTACGCGAATATGGAAGGGCAATCCTCGAGCAGCATTTTCTGGGCCTCTATGAATTTCTGCTCGGCTGCGTTTCTATCCGTACCGGCAAGCACGTTTGCCTCGTCGATCATCGTGTCAAGCGCATCGTTGTAATAGTAGTTAAGGTTATAGGCGGGGGTATCTTCCGAATGAAAGAGGTTGAACATCCAAGTGTACGGGGTTGCGTAGTCAGGCCACCAGTACATGATAAAAATATCCTGACGGTTCGCTTCGTTGCCCTTCGCCAACTCCCACTGACTCTCCCAAGACATAGAGCGGATCTCCAAATCGATGCCGAGCTTTGCAAGTTCCGATTTGTACAGTTCCGCCGTCTTCTTTTCGGATTCATCGCCCGACATATAGGTGAGCAGGAGCTTTATGCTGCTCGGGTCCACGCCGGCCTCGTCAAACAGCTCCCGGGCCTTATCCAGGTCATAGGTGTACTGGAACAAATCTTTGCCGTGGCCCCAATGGCCGGCCGGTATCGCGCCGGTCGATTGCGTTGCAAAAGCGCCGGCAGCATATTGGACAACGTCGCCATACGGAAACGCATAAGCCATCGCCTGCCTTACCAGCGGGTTATCCAACGGGGCCTTTTCACAGTTAAGCATGACGAGAAGGTTCTGGAAGGACGGCACATCCACGATGTTGAGCAGCGAATTGCTCTTCATTTCCGCAACATCCTGCGCGGGAAGGTTGAAGGTGACATCGCCGTCGCCCTTTTCCATCATCTGCCTGCGCGAAGCGGTCTCGGACACCTTCTTTATTACGGCCTTATCAAAGTGCTTGCCGTCCCATCCACGCCAGTAATCATCGAACTTGGTAAGTATCACCTCTTCGCCGGCGGTATAGCTCTGGAGCAAATAGGGTCCGGTGCCGCATTCGGAGCCCTCGGGCCAGGCGTCGCCGTATCCTTTGACCGCCGCGGGCGAAAAGATGAAGGCCGCATAACCGGAGGCGCATACAAGATCAATGGGGGCGGCGTAACTGAGGTCGAATTCCACCGTGTACTCATCCACTGCCTTTATTTCGGACACCGAATCCCAAATATACGCCGCGCCCATGCCCTTTTCTATGGTACGGTCGATGGAGAACTTAACAGCCTCGGCGTTCAGCGCCGTACCGTCGTGGAATTTAACGCCTTCGCGGATTTTAAACGTCCAGACGAGGCCGTCTTCACTATGGCTGTATTCCATTGCGAGACGCGGTTCAAGCTTGTCGTTAATGGCGTCGTAGTAAAGCAGTGTTTCGTAGATGTTGTTCAGCGTTACGATGCCATTGGAGAATTCCACGGACGGGTCCCAGTCGAGCAGCGGCTCCGAATTGTAAAGGTAAGTCGCTACCGAAGCTGTGGTGTTTGTGGTGCCGCCGGCCTGCCCCGCATTCCCGCCTGCGCCGCACCCGCAAACCGCGGCTGTCATGAATAGTGTCAGCAGAAGAGCAAGGGTTTTTTTTAGCGTTGACATTGTTTCTCCTCCTTCTCCTTTAATCTTTGTTTGTTATCGCGCATACAACGCGTTCAGCTCGTCGTCGCAAACCACACCGTTCTCCATAATCCTCCTTTCATCCAGCCACACGGACGATGCAAGACAGATGCCGTCGCAATGTGACTTTGCGTCCTGGCCGTGCGGTGGCGCGTCCAACCGGCTAACATAGCCGATTCCCCACTCTGTCGCCCCCCATACACGCTCATCTTCAACGATGTTGCCCGTCAATTTTGCTCCCGGATTGAAACCATAGGCCACGTGCGCCAATTTCAGCATACCTTCGTCGTCGAAAGAACGAAGGTAGGCATCGAATTCGGCGGCTTCCTGTCCGCCGCTGATCTTTTCGATGCGGCTTTTACGCACCTCCATCCGCACGGGCTGTAACGGCACCCTGCCAAACGGAGGCGTAATGCAGCCATCGTATACGATCGTGCCGTTTATACTGCCGAAGCGCGGTACCACGTTGATCTGCCCGGTCAGCATATGCATTCCCGGTACAGATGCGTCGCCGCAATCGCACTGGCAATAGTGCCCCGGGTCTATATCGAAATCCACATCCGTGCCGGCAGGCGTAGTGATTCGCATGCGTTTGGCGTTTTTGGTAAGCTCGGTAACACGCAGCATAAATGCGCGAAGTGCGGTACAGTCGACCTTGCCTATTGTGCGTATCATCAGATCCGCGTTCATTTCCACGAGGCACATATACCTGAGTTTCCCGTTGTTCGCCATCGCGCGCTCGAACGGCGTTGAATACAGCAGCCATTGCCTGTTGATCTCTATCCAAACGTCGGCTGCTGAAAGCGCATTTGACAATACCTCTACCGGCAGCATCGGGTCGGCGCTCTTACCTACGCCTTCCGGTGTAGCCGTCCATATGACCACCGGCTTGGCGCCTGCCGAATATGCGCTGGCAGCCATTGCATCGGCAACCTCACGATTTGAGCACGTATCGCCCGTAATCACCACGACTTCGCCGCGCTTAACCGCGAACATCTCACGGATAAGCTTATCGGCCGCATTTTGAAGCTCATACTCGTACATTACTTCATCCTCCGTGTAGCTGCTTTATCTTATCTGCTCCACTTAAGGCCTTCGAGATCAAGACCAAGCCCGAGGCTGTTCGAATAGCCAAGTTCAACGATGTTTTCCAGCCAACGTATGCCAACCGTCATCGGGTCCACCACCTGTACGTTGCAGCCGCGTTCATTTACCTTTTTTCTCAGGCCGCCTATGACGCCCGACATTACCGTACAGCCGAGGCACACGGCGTTTATCCTGTACCGGCGGTACAGTCTTTCACATTCGTCGGCCAGCTTTTCCGTCAGCTCTCCCCGTTTTTCCAAAAGGTCCACCACCGATATGGATATGCTGCTTACCGCCTTCAACCTGCCGTCGAGTCCATACATTCTGGCCTTCCTTTCTTCGTTAGGTATGCACCTTTCATCCGTGGTAATCACCGCTATGCGCTCACCGAGCGACATTGCCGTAAGCATAGACGGTATATATCCGCCGTACACGGGTATTGAAAGCGCCTCACGGCACGCTATCACCGCAGGATCGTCGAAGCAGTTGACGAAGATACCGTCGCAATTCCCAGACATCGCCCGTATCGCCCTAATGACCGTCTCCGCGGAATTTATCGTATGCGAGAGCTCCGACTCTATCGAAGGAAAACCGTTATCAAGGCTGATAAGCTCGAGTTCGGTACCTTTATGCACGCAGCGGCGCATAGTTTCCAGTTCCTCTTCGATATCCTTTTTCGTAAACCCGGTAACCGGGTCGATGACCCGCAGCAGCATTCTTACTTCTCCTTTCCTTGTCTCACAGCGCCTGTTTCAGCCTTTCATGATCACAGGAATGTCCGCGCATGTTGACAAGCAAAGCCTTCGCTTATAAAATTGTTGCACAATGCGTTAAGGAGACGGCCTATATGGACAACGGTTTTTTTGATCTGCTTGACAGCAGGGTTACATGCAGGAGCTTTTTGCCCGACCCGATCCCGCAGGATGTTATGGATGATCTGATGCGTGCCATGTGCTCGGCTCCCTCCGGCGGCAATTTTCAAAATGTATCGGTTATCGTAGTCACAGATACGGAGAAAAAGAATGTATTATCCGGCATGAGCAGGAATCAGGGGTTCATCGCCAAAGCTCCGGCGAATATTGTGTTCTGCATGGATCACAGACGGCAGATGCGCTTATCCGAGTTTGAGCTTGCTCCAAAGGCTCAGTATGTAGATACCTTCGATTTCCTTATGGGCTTCGTAGACGCATCCATCTGTGCCCAGACTTTCCTGCTTGCGGCGGAAGCAAAGGGGCTAAAGTGCTGTTTCAACGGCAATGTGCTGCAATCATCATCGCGGCTTTCGGAGCTGCTCGCTCTGCCGAAATATGTGGTTCCGGTCGTGATGGTAACCGTTGGCTACCCCAGAACCTCCAACATCAAACATATGCCGAAGTATGGATCCGACGTAATGGTGCATTACAACGAGTACAAAGATATGGAAATTAACGATCTTTACGCCGCGTATTCTCAGAAATGCGGTGGCGAACATTTTCGTTTGCAGCCTGCAAAGCTTGACAAGGTCTATGCTACGGCTCAGAGACTTTACGGTAAAGAGTGGGCTGATAAATGTATTGCTGCGATAGAACGGCAGGGTTATCTTTCTTCGCTGCAATATTGGCTCGGGTGTTTTTATTCCGATAATGCCGGAAACATGAATCATGGCGACTACCGCGCTTACTACAACAACAGCGGCTTTTCTATTGACTGAGCTTGCTAATATTATATTGAATTGCGCCGTCCAGTTATATAGCTGTCGGGCTAAAAAACCAGCCGTCTGACTGTCCTTTTGGACAATCAAACGGCTGAAAACTATTCGGCTTGCCGCATTTTAATATAGCACGCGTTTTAACGCAACAGCTGTATATAATTCAATACGCTGCGGCATCTCGTCAATGTGAAAACGCATTTTTTTATTTATTTTGCCTATCCTATATTTTACGGTGTTCTTGTGTACGAACAAAAGCGCGGCTGTTTTTTCAATGTTTGCATCCGCATCCAGCAAATACACGGCCAGCGTTTCAAGCAATATACAGCTAAGCTGTTTGTCTTCGCCATCCAATGTGCCGAGTATCTCAAGTCTCTCCGCTACGCCGGATTCTCCCTCCCTTATCAGCGCTTCCAGATGCGCGGCGAACTTGACCTCCTGTAAAGATATAACGGTCTTCTGAGGATATAGCTGTATGGCCATGGGTGCATTTTCTTTGATTGCAACATACGCATTTCGGCATTTTGATATATTTGTCATGTTGTTACACAGGAAAACATGAAGATTCATTTTACTGTTATGGATGATATCGGCAATATGATTTTTAGCGATCGTCATATTCTGGAGGGCAAGGCTTTTGGCAAATAGAACAACCGAATCCTCGCATGTACCCGAAAAGGAATTCTCAAACAGATCCTGCGCTGCCTCTCTGGCCATATTTAACATTTTGTATATTGTTTCGTCGCTGTGCATGCGATCATCCGGGCGCAATACAAACATGGTGTCGATTTGCTGTATATCAATACCTATCAGCTCGGACAATCTTTTTGCTTTCATCGACTCACCCATAATTATCGTCCTGATAAGCTCGTCGGTGCATACGGCGCCCTGCTTGGAGCCCCAAATATTCATAAAAAGCTGTACGAGTTCATCTATCTGCGCAATGTTGCTCTGTAATTCTTCCCGGTTTTCCCCCAATGCGATAATGTTCTGACCGCCCACCCTGTGTGTGACGGAGCAAAGCGTATGATCGCCCAGCTGCGCGGTGTCTCCCCCGCACATCGCCTGATTTGCCAGCTTCTGGGC
Organism: Eubacteriales bacterium; assembly: GCA_021372675.1. GTDB lineage: Bacteria > Bacillota > Clostridia > Christensenellales > CAG-138 > UBA7707. Next base: position 1,232 of record JAJFTZ010000110.1, on the reverse strand, counting down.
CGGCACCGTCACGCCGGAAGGCCAAGTCGCGTAGTACATTACCCGCCATTCGCTGTCCGTCAGGATGATCGAGGCCTGTATCCTGTTGCATATAAGGCGCAGCAGGATATCCATATTCCTCTGATGCTCCGGAAGAAGCGAAAATCTATCCAATATCTCCGGTATAAAATATTTTTCGGCCTCTTTGCTTTTATATATCAGCTCTGAAACCTCCATGATAGCGTCGCTGTAACGCAGCCCCATCTGCCCTTCCGGCATCACGATGATCACGATTCCCAGCTCGTCCGCCGTCTGTACAAGCGCGGCGTCAATTTTTTTAATCCATATTCCCACATAATATAGTATGATGGCTACTATTCCGACCTCGTTGAACGAGCGTATCAGCTCGCACTGTGCTTGGACGTCATCCCGTATATTAAAAAACCCGGACAGCGATATCTCGCTGCCTCTGTATCCCATTTTATCGTTCATTTCGTTTTGCAAATCACCGGGATGAGAATACTCCATTACCGTAACGGTAGTCACGGTTTGGCTGAGGTTGTCTTTCCCCGCTACGACCTTTGCCCCGTTCATACATGGCAGCTGCAGTATTTCTTTGATGCTTACGCTCATCTTGTCCTCCTTGTCCGTCGCTATTTGCCGACCGCCCTCCGGCACACAGGGAATACCCACTGCTATAGCACTAGAAAGATCGTGTGCTTGTACCCGGAGCGGCTCAGAAAAGTTAAGAGAAGCCGCCGTTTTAAATAAGAATCGGCGGTACCATCCAATCCATTTTCATCAACATAGGCAAACCGCTCGTCATGGGAGCTTTTCTTATCAGCTTTTGATGCTTCCGTTTTCTCTTTATTGGAAGTAGCCTTTGACCGTTTTGAATGTCCATGAATTGCACCTCTGCACTCTATCGTGCCGCAGGTTGTTTTTTCCGTTCTTGCGGGGTTTTTGCCGGCAATCGCTCCTACATAATATATATTATTGTACATCATTATCATCGAAGAAGCACTTGCTATGCAAGTGCTTCTTCGGCGTCCCCTGTGAGATTCGATTTCGGCTATCGGCAGGTCACGCCGGTGCTCCGCGCTACGCGCGCTGCGCTTGTGCGCGAAATCGCGGAGCGGGAAAACGCGTCACCGGCGCATTCTCTTCTCCGCCCTTCGAATCCCTCTGAACAACAGCATAAAATCAAAGGGCATCCCGCAGGGATGCCCTTTGATTTTGTTTACCACCGACAA
>JAJFTZ010000109.1 GCA_021372675.1 Eubacteriales bacterium | reverse complement strand
TTGGGCACGAGGCTTTCCATATCCACAATCTCTACTACGCCTCGCTCCATTTTCCCTCGCGTTAGCATCATATCACCCTCTTATATTTTACCTCTTATATCACAAAAAGCCCAGTCGTTGCTGGACTTTCTCGACAAGCTGAGAGCCACCGTAAACGGTGGCTCTTTTATTTGGCTCCCCCTGTTGGACTCGAACCAACGACACTGCGGTTAACAGCCGCATGCTCTACCGACTGAGCTAAGGAGGAACGGCACGAATGATATTTTACAACAGACCGCAGGATTTTACAAGCCCCTATTTTACGAAAAGGCAGCCAAAATCATCCCAAGCGCTGTCAAAGCGCATCGCATAGATATCCCGCCAGCAAGGAAGCCGCGTTTACGATAAACGACACCCCGATCGCTCCTGCCGGGCGGAACCCACAGAGCAGCCGCAGCATCCAAGCCTCCGCAAAAACGGCGATAAGCTCGAGTGCAATGAGCGCCGCCCAATAAGAAGCCGCGCCCGCGTGCCCCACGATGAAAATCAACGCGAGATTCAGCGCCGGGTTGGTGAGAAGGTTTGTGAGCACACTATAGTACACATAATCGCGCCTGCGAAACAACAGCGCGAAAATCGTGCCCTCCACCAGCACGGTTGCCGCAAGGTTTAGGAGAAGCCGGGTAGCGATCATGGCTTATGCTCTTGATCCTGCATCTCTTTGAGCTTGTTTTTGCGGCGCGCGTTCACGATAAGCACTACCGCGACCGCGGCCAGCACGATCACCGCAACGGCGAGGATCACGGGCACGTCGTAGATTGGCGAAAGCTCCTTGGGGCTGAGCGCGATATCGAGCGATACGCCAAAAGGACTAGAGAGCGGAATCTGCATGGCGATACTTCCTTTCCTGATCGATCGTTGCAAAAAATAGGCAAAGCGCGGAAACGGCGATGCATGCCGCCGCCGCGGCCGGTACGGCGGAGGGGGCAAGCACAAAAAAGAAGGTAGGCGCGCTGCCGCATAAAAGCCCAAGGGTGGTAAGCCCGAAGGAAAGCCCCGGGTTGTGCGGGAGCGCGGAGGCCACGGCGCAGAGCGCGATCGGCATGATTACGTTAAAAAGAACGAGCCCGGTCGCGCAAAGAACGGGATCGCCATAGCCGAGGCACAAAAGCGGCGCGGACAAAAGAAGCGTTACAATACCCGTGCGCCTCGCGCCGAAGCGATCCGCGAGGAAACCGCCCGCCGCCTTCCCCGCGCAGGACGCCGCGCCGGGTATCAGCGCCAAAAGCGCGGTGGTTTTCCACGCGATGGGGAGCGCGGCGCCTACGTAGGCGCGTACCATAACGGAGACAAGGCAAAGAACGAGCACCCACGGGACGCCCATCAGCTCTTTGGCAACACGAAATTGCATGGCGGGACGCTCGGAATAACCCTTGTCAAAGAATAAGAGGAGCACGCCGCACAGCGCGATAAGGAGTATGGGCGCGTAAAGCGGCACAGCGCCGCTCTGCCCCGCCAGAGCGCCGAGCGAAACGCCTAGGGCGCCGGACGAAACGAATACGCCGCTTCGCGCCATTTTGCCATCCGCGTGGACGAGGCTGTCGATACCGCCGCCCACGTGGAAGCAGGCGTTCCCAAGCGCGCAAAGCACCAGCGAAAACCACGCGGAGGAAAAAAAGGCGAGCCCGAGAAGCAGTAAAGCACAGCCCGCGGAGCCGATACGGCTATTCTTTCCCGCGTCGCACAAATAGCCGATCGGCGGCTGCAAGCCGAACGCGAGTATGTTGTAGAGCAAAAAGCCCGCGGCGGCCGCTTCGCCCGTGAGGCGGCTTTTAAAGCCCGCGAAAAGCATGAAAAAGCACGCGAAATCCACGCAGAAATGCGAAAACGTATAGACCGCGAGAGATGCGCGCCGACGCATATGCATTCGCCTCCGGCATTGCCTTAAGGGTAGGCGTGAAACTTATGTATAATATATAGGAATTCGGCGCGCGGCGCAAGAAAGAACGGTTCATTGCTGCCTCTCCCCGACGGGGGGCCTCCCCCCATTTTTCATAAATGACTTTTCGCGCGGCCAAAATATGATATACTCGCTATAGTCAAAAGCGGCAGTTCTTGCCGTTTCTATAATTTTTACTTATTTGGAGGTTACAATGGGCCAGCTTTACGTGTTCGGGCACAAAAACCCCGATACCGACGCCATCGCCGCGAGCATCGGCTACGCGGCGCTTAAAACCGCCTTGGGCGAGCCCGCGCTGCCCGCGCGTCTGGGCGAGATGAACAACGAAACGCGCTTCGTGCTGCAATACTTCAACATTCCCGAGCCGCAGCTTTTGACGAACATCAAAACGCAGGTGCTCGACCTCGATATTGATTCGGCGGTATGCGTCACCGAGGATACTTCCATCCGCAAGGCTTGGGGTCTTATGCGCGCGCAAAGCAGAAAAACGCTGGCCGTAACGGATGAAAAGAACACCTTGCTCGGCGTGGTCACGCTTTCGGACATCACCCGCAACCTCATAGAGGTGAGCGAGCGCGAGCTCCTTTCCCAAAGCAAAACTACGCTCAAAAACATTATGGAAACGCTTTGCGCCTCCGTGGTGGCGGGCGCACCGGGGGAAGAAATGACGCTCGGCGGCGTGGTGATCGCCGCGCAGCGGTACGACCGCATCAAGGGCTACGTCCGCTCCGGCGATGTCGTGATCGCCAACATCCCCGAGAGCATCCGCGAGGCTGTGCTCTGCGGCGCGCGGCTGATCGTTTGCACCTGCGGCTTTTTTCCGGCCGCCGAGGATGTGGCGTTTGCGCGCGAACGCAAATGCGACGTGATCTCCACCGCCTGCGATACTTACGAAACGGCTATGCTCATACGCCAGAGCATCCCCGTCTCGCATGTGATGAGCGCGAAGGGGCTCATCACGGTGGGGCTCGAGGAATTCAAGGCCGAGGTGGCTGAGCGCATGCTCAAAACGCGCTACCGCAGCTATCCCGTAGTGGACGCGGAAAACCGCGTGGTGGGCATGATATCGCGCTACCACCTGCTTTCCAACGGCTGCAAGCGCGCCATCCTCGTGGATCATAACGAAAAAAACCAAACCGCAAACGGCATCGAGGAGGCGGAAATTTTAGAGATCATCGACCACCACCGTCTCGGCGACATACAGACCAACAACCCCATCCTTATGAAAAACGAGCCCGTGGGAAGCACCTCCACCATCGTCGCCTCGCTCTACGAGGCGCACGGCGTGGAGCTTGCGCCGCATATGGCGGGGCTTCTGCTCGCTGCCATCGTTTCCGATACCCTCAACTTCCGCTCCCCCACCTGCACCAAAACCGATATCGAGACCGCCGAGCGCCTCGCCGCAATCGCGGACGTGCAAACGGGCGACCTCGCCCTAAAGCTCCTCAACGCGGGCTCCAAGCTGCGCGGCAAGACCCCCGACGACATCGTTACAGGCGATCTCAAGGAGTATACGGCCGGGAAACACAAGGTGGGTATCGCCCAGGTGTATTCCATCGATTCGGAAAGCCTTACGGACATGCAGGACGCGATTGCCGAGCGCATGCGCTACTTCTGCGAAAAGGGCGGCTACTCGTTGTTCGTGCTGCTCGTGACCGACCTCATACGCGGCGGCTCCCACGTGCTATTAGCGGGCGAGCACACGGATATTTTTTACCGCGCCTACGGCCTTGCGCCCTCGGAGGGCGAGCTTTTTTTGAAGGACGTGCTCTCGCGCAAAAAGCAGGTGCTGCCGCTGCTCATGGCGCAAACCGAGCAGCATTAAACATATAGTCCCCATGCATAAAAATATGTTATATAGCATATTTTGCTTTACTTCTTTACCTTTTCGTAAATAAGTAATAGCATAAAAAGAAAGCAAAGCAAGTCGAAACACAAAAGCAAGTCGAAACCTCCCCAAAAAAACCATCGTTGTTGCCCATACCCCAACATAATATTTGAAAGCGAGGATCTGTCATGCAACTCAGGAAGATCGCCGGCATCGCCCTCCTGCTCCTCCTCACGCTTATGCTCGCATGCGGCTGCGCCACGCAGACCGCCGGCGACAAGAAGACCCTCAACCTTGGCTTCGACGCGGAATTTCCGCCCTACGGCTACTTAGGCGAGGACGGCAACTACACGGGCTTCGACATCGACATGGCCAAGGCGCTGTGCGAACGGCTCGGCTGGGAGCTGAACCTTATCCCCATCAACTGGGATTCGAAGGATATGGAGCTCGAATCCGGCACCATCGACTGCATCTGGAACGGTTTCACCATCAACGGCCGCGAAACGCAGTATACGTGGACGGACGCTTATATGGATAACTCGCAGGTGTTCGTTGTGCGCTCCGACAGCGATATCAAAACGTTCGCGGACCTCGCCGGCAAAATCGTAGCCGTACAGACAGAAAGCTCCGCGCAGGCCGCGCTCGAGGAAGAGGATAACGCTGCGCTTCTCGCTTCGTTCTCGAAGTTCGAAAAGATCGGCGACTATAACACCGCCTTCATGGAGCTCGAGAGCGGCGCGGTGGACGCCATCGCCATGGACATCGGCGTCGCCCGCTTCCAGATGACCGGACGTGAAGACATGTTCAAGTTTCTCGACGACGCGCTTGTGGCCGAGCAGTACGGCATCGGCTTCCTGCTTGGCAACACCGCCCTTCGCGACACGGTGCAGGCCGAGCTTATGAAGATGGTCGGCGACGGCACCTTCGCCAAGATATCCAACGATTGGTTCGGCTACGACGTCTGCATTCTGGGGAAGTAACATGAGCTTTGGCACGGTCTTACTGCACCTTGGCGAAGGGATGCTCATAAGCGTTTTGATCTATGTACTCACGCTCGTGTTCGCCCTGCCGCTCGCGCTGCCGCTCTCCCTCGCGCGCATGAGCAAGCACCGCGCGCTCCGCTTGCCCTGCGCCGCGTACATCTCCTTCATGCGGGGAACGCCTCTGATGCTGCAAATACTGGTCATCTACTTCGGTCCGTGGTATTTGCTGCACATTCAGATCAGTTCCGCTTACAAGATCTTCGCCGTGGTCATCGCGTTCGTGCTCAACTACGCGGCGTACTTCGCGGAAATCTACCGCGCGGGCATCGAGAGCATACCGCTCGGCCAGCGCGAGGCGGCGCAGGTGCTCGGCTACACGAAGAGCCAGACGTTTTTCCGTGTGATCCTGCCGCAGGTTGTAAAGCGCATCCTCCCGCCCATGACGAACGAGGCGATCACGCTCATCAAGGATACCTCGCTCGCCTTCGCCATCGGCGTGTTGGATATGTTCACCTACGCACGCCAAATCGCGAGCGCGGAAAAGAGCATGATGCCCCTCGCGGCCGCCGCGGTCTTCTACTACATTTTCAACCTCGCGGTAGCGGGCCTGCTCGGGCGCTTTGAAAAAAAGCTGTCCTACTACAGGTGATGAAATGAAAACTGTCCTTCACATGGAAAACATCCATAAATGCTTCGGCAATCGCGAGGTACTAAAAGGCGTCTCCCTCTCCATCAAGGAGGGCGAGGTGGCGGCCATCATCGGCCCCTCCGGCGGCGGAAAATCGACCTTGCTGCGCATTGCGGCGCTTCTTGAGCGCGCGGACCACGGCGGCCTCAGCTACCTCGGCATGCCGGCCGCGGAGGCCACGCCGCACGGCGCGCGTTACGCTTCGCGCGCCCAGCTTCGCAGCTGCACGCTCACCTTCGGCATGGTGTTCCAGAGCTTCGAGCTGTTTCCGCATTGGAGCGTGCTCCAAAACCTCACCGATGCGCCTATGCACGTGCGCGGCAAGCCGCGCGAGGAAGCCGAGCAAAAGGCGTTTGAGCTTCTCAACATGGTGGGCCTCGGCGACCGCGGGGACGCCTACCCCTACCAGCTCTCCGGCGGCGAAAAGCAGCGCGTATGCATCGCGCGCGCTCTCGCGATGGAGCCGAGCATGCTCTTTTTTGACGAGCCCACGAGCGCGCTCGACCCGGAAAGCACGCGCGGTGTGCTCGAGATCATCCGCAGCCTCGCCGAAAAGGGCCTGACGATGCTCGTGGTAACGCACGAAATGGCCTTTGCGCGCGCCGTTGCGGATAACGTGATCTTCCTCGACGGCGGCCTCATCGCCGAGCAGGGCTGCGCGCAAAACCTCATCGACTGCCCGCAGAACGCGCGCACGCGCGAGTTTTTGACCTCCGGCCTCACTTTGGCCAACTGATACGGCTCCAAACAATGACCGGGGGCGGCATGAACTTCATGCCGCCCCCGGTTTTTCGGCGGACCGATGAAAAGCATCGTTCCCCGTTTATAGGGGACGACGCCCGCGTCGTCCCCCCATAACAGCAAGGTTTTCACCCCTTCAAATACCATTCCACGGTTTCCCTAAGCCCATCCTCGAATGCGCGTCCCGGGCGCCAGCCGAGGCGCGCGAGCTTGGAGGCATCCATCGAATAGCGCCTGTCGTGCCCCGGGCGGTCGGCGACGTGCCGGATGAGCGACGCGGGGCTTCCGGTAAGCTCCACGATGCGCCTTACAACCTCGAGGTTTTCTTTCTCGCAGTTGCCGCTCACGTTGTACGCCTCGCCGATACGCCCCTTGTGCAGAATAAGGTCGAGCGCCGCGCAGTTATCGTCCACGTGCAGCCAGTCGCGCATTTGACTGCCGTCGCCGTAAACGGGTATGGGCTTTTTTTCCATGCAGCTTTTTACGGCGAGCGGAATCAATTTTTCCGGGAACTGGCGCGGCCCGTAATTGTTGGAGCTTCGCGCGATCACGACAGGCAGGCCGTAGGTATCAAAGTACGCGCGCGCAAGCATATCCGCCGCCGCCTTGGAAACCGCGTAAGGGTTGCGCGGGGAAAGAGGCGACGCCTCCGTAAAGCATGCCCCGCCCTCCGACGCACCGTACACCTCGTCGGTGGAGGCCTGTAAGAACCGCACGCCGCCCTTATACGTCCCGTCCGGCGCGCGCCAGTGTTGAAGCGCCGCGCCGAGCAGTACGCCCGTGCCGAGAACGTTCGCAGTAAGGAACGGCGCAGGCTCCGCGATGCTGCGGTCCACATGCGTCTGCGCGGCGAGGTTCACCACATAGTCGAAATCGTGTTCCGCAAAAAAAGCCTCCATCGTTCGCCTGTCGCAGATATCCGCTTTTATAAAGGCATAGCGCGGATCGTTCTCGACGGCGGCAAGGTTTTCGAGGCGGCCCGCATAGGTAAGCGCGTCGACGTTTACGAACCTGTATGCGGGGTGGGCTTCGAGCATGCGCTCAAGAAAGCGGCTTCCGATAAAGCCCGCCCCGCCGGTGACCAAAACCGTTTTTTGTGCCCGTTCTTTCACGCGCTTACCTGTCGAGCTCCTTCGCCTTGGCGCGCTCGCGCGCGGCCTTGCGGGCCGCCGCCCTGCGCCTGCGGCGCGAATCCTCCACCGAGCGGAGCACAAGGAAGGCAACCGTGAGGATCACGATAAGCCCGCCGACGCCGCAGATCGCAAAAAACAGCACGCGGTTCACAGCGATGGTGTTTTCCGGCGCGGGCGCGGCGGATTCCTGCGGCGCGGGCGTCACGTCCGCGGGGTTGGGGGTAACGGGCGGCAGCGTGGGCTGCGCGATGCGCGCGGGCATCACGGCGTAGCGCTGGAGCGATTCATCCTCCGCGTTGTACACGTAATACCCCACCTCGCCGTCGGAATTGCGCGCGTACAGGAGGAAGATATCCCCCTGCGCATCCTGCGACTTCCACGCGGTATACGTTTTTTCGCCCGCGGTGAGCGTGGTTTCCGTAAAGCCGGCGGGAAGCGGCACGCTGCCGTCCGGCTCCAAAATGATGTACGACTTCGAAACGGAGGATACCGTTTGGTACTGGTAGATCGTATCCGTGGCAGCGTTATAGATGTAGTAGCCGCCTACGCTACCCGAGGCATTCGATAAATAAAGGAGCGTGGGCGCGTCGCTGTCCGCCACGGTCGCCGCGGCCACCGTTTCCCCGTGATAGGTAAGCGTGGTCTCCGAATAGCCCGAGGGAACGGTCACATTTTCAAGCGTGCGCCAGATGTACAGGCTTTCCGTGGCATTCTTCACGTTCTGCGCCGCTACGCCCTCCTTGGCATAGTCGATGGGCGTCGGCGTGGGCGTTGCCGCGGGCGCGGCGACCGTGAAGCTTAAAGTATCCCCAAGCGCCGTGCCGGTCTGCTGCTCGCTGCCGTCGTAACCGAACACCTTTTCTATGTTCACCTTCACGTCGGTGCTGCCCGCGCCCACCGCCGTAAATTTTATGCGCGCGGTGAGGGAATCCGTGCCGTTTTTCTGTGCGCTGGCGATGCTCAAGAAGCCGTCGGACGCGCCGCCTATGCCCTCGGTAAAGGAGAGCACGGCGGGGTCGTAGGTGAAAATGCCCTCCGCCACGGACATGCCGCCGCCCTTTACGGTAACGGTCATCTCCACGGTGTCGCCCACGTTTAGCGTAGAGCCGCCCGCGGAAACGGTTACGGTGGGCGCCTCCGCCAGCGCGGATACCGGAACGAGGAGCAGGAGCATCGCGATCAAAAGCGCCGCCGATCTTTTATAAGAAAAGCCTTTCATGCCTTTTTCCTCCTAAGCTAACTTTTCGTCGCCGTTGACGGCGCGGATGAGATAGATAAGGTCCTTTACGTCCACCTCGCCGCTGCGGTTCAGATCCGCCGCGCGAAGCCTTGCGCCCGTGAGAAGCGTGCCGTGCCCCAAGTGATCCTGAAGCGCCGTCACGTCGCTCTCGCCTATTTTGCCGTCGCCGTCGAGGTCGCCGTAGATCACCACGGGCAGGTCGAAGAACTTCTTCCCTTCGCCGTAGGTGACGCGCACGAACCAGCCGGTGCAAACGTTCCCCGTGGCGGGGCTGCCCTTCGCGGTCACGAGGCTGAGGCTGGCGTCGGAAGAAAGCTTCGACATCAGCTTTTCGCTCGACGTACCCGCGGCGACGCCGCTCACGCCCCATTCCTTCACGGTATAGGAGCCGCCTTTCACCTTGGGCGCGCTCGCGTAAGTGCCGATGGTGATAAGGTCGGTGCTCGCGTAATAGAAGGATAAAATATCCGCATACGGCTGCCCGGAGCGCGCGCGCTCCTGCGCGCCGCGCTGGGAAAGGCCCACGCCGTGCCCGTAGCGCCGCTCGGTGAGGAAAAAGCCCGCGTAGGCTTCGCCGCCGCTATGGTAAACGCCCGGCTCCGCGCCGCGCATCCTCAGGCGGGTCTTTTTCGCGGTAAGGCTCCCCAGCGATCTTTGGAAGCTGCCGAACTGCATATCCTCGAGCACGAGCGTTATCGTGAGCTGGCCGGTCTTTTGAATACCGTCTTCCTCATAACCGACCGTGAGCGCTACATCCGCCTCGGTGTAACAGCGGCTCGGCTCGTCGTAGCTCGGGTTTTTAGGCACAACGTTCACGGTTTCAAGCAAAGTAACGTCGCGGCCCGCGGCCACAATCGCCGCGCGCTCTATCATGAGAAGCACGCTCAGATCCATAAGCTTCAGCGTTTTTTCGTTGTACTGCGCCGGGATGAAGGAGCGCTCCTCGATGCTCGAGGCGTTTTTAAGGTCAAACGGGTCGTCGGCGTTGATATAATACGGGTAGTCGCTAGACCATACGTTGCCCGTTTTCTCGGTCTGCCCACCGTTGGAGGCGGAGTAGAAGGATTCTATGATATCCCCCTCGAAGGTCAGCACCTGCCCGGCCGTCGCCTCCACCGCGGCGATGGCGCGCGTGTTTTTGCTCGCATAGCCGTGGTACACCTGATCGTCCGAGGTATCCAAAAGATCGTAGGCGCGGCTATAGTACTTGGCGCAGCGCGCCACGGCATAGCCGCGCGCGCACACCGCCTGCGCCTTAAGCGCGTCGAGCGGGAAAAGGTTGCTCATCTCGTGGGGCACGACGCCGTAAAGATACTGCTCGATGGGCAGCGTGTTGATGGCGCGGATCGCGCCCTCGAACACGTCGAACGTCATGTTCCCGAGGTAGGTGCAGGCGCCGTAAACGGAGTTTTTCAAGCGGATGTAATCCGTTTTACCGCCGTAATTGCCGCTCAGGAGCGTGACCGAAGCCCCGGTAACAGTTTTGCCGCCCACCTCCAGGGAAACGCGCCCGCCCACCGCTTTTACGGTGAGCTCGTCGCTGCCCACAGCAAGAGAGGGCTCCCCCTTTACGGTAAACGTCCCCACGGGGGTGAAGGAAAACTCTTGATGCTTCCCAATCGAGATGCGAACGCGCACGTCCGAGCAAAACACCGCCGCCCGCGCGGGCGCGGCGGCGCACAGGAGCGATAGCGCGAGGCACAGCGCGAACAGGTTCCTTGCTTTGCGCATGTTCCGCCTCCAATCTTTTTTGATGGGTGGTGATAAACAAATTTTTTTTGCTGCTTTTTTTATCATACCTTTTTCCCCTTGAACGGTCAACGGCGCGCAAGGGCGAAAGCGCGCATAGGAGGTGCGGATTCTATGAATTTTCGGTTAAATTTTAGAAGAATATACTTTTTTAGCGCATTTGCTATCGTCGTCCACTTTGCGTTATAATTAAAAAAATACACACATGATTATAGGAGAAAGAACATGGAAGACCGCAGATGGAATCTCGATGCGCTTTACACGGGTTACGAGTCCGATGCCTACAAAAAGGACGTGCAAAGGCTTTCCGCTACGGTGGCGGAGCTTAGCGCGTTTGCCGACGCGCTCTCGCACGAAAATGAGGCGGCGACTTTAAAAAAGATACTCGAGAGCCTGAACGGCTACTTCGAGCTTGCGCGAAAGCTGGAAAGCTATGTGGGTCTCCGCGCGTCGGTGGATATCACCGACCCCGTCACCAAAGCCGAAATGACCCGTAACGATAAAATCATGACCGGCCTCGCCAAGGCGAGCGCCAAGTTCGATCACTACATCGCCTCCGTCGCCGATCTCGAAGCGCTCATTTCGGGCGATCCTTATATCGCGGAGCACGCTTTCTTCCTTCGCGAGATCAAGGAGAACAGCCGCTATAAGAAAAGCGACGAGGTAGAGGAGGTCATCTCCCGGCTCGGCCTCACGGGCAGCAACGCGTGGGGCGAACTGCAAGCGCACCTCACCTCCACATTGGAGGTCAGCTACCGCGGCGAGACGATCACGCTTTCGCAGGTGCGAAACCTCGCCTACAGCAACGACCCAGAGGTAAGAAAAGACGCCTACGAGGCGGAGCTTAAGGCCTACGATAAAATCAAGGACAGCTCCGCGTTTTCCCTCAACTCCATCAAGGGCTGCGTCAACGACCTCTGCGAGCTTCGCGGTTACGAATCGCCCTTGCAGATGACGCTTTTGCAGTCACGCATGCAAAAGGAAACGCTCGACGCGATGTTTGGCGCCATCAGGAAATATCTCCCCCGATTCCGCGCGTATATGCGCCGCAAGGCCGAGGTGCTCGGCCATAAAAACGGGCTGCCGTGGTACGATATGTTCGCGCTTTTGGGGACCTCCAAACAGGAATACACCGTCGAGGAATCGCGCGCGCTCCTCGTGGAGCAGTTCTCCACCTTCAGCCGCGACCTCACCGCGATGATCGAGCGCGCCTACGACGAGGCGTGGATCGACTTCACGCCGCGCAAGGGCAAGGCGGGCGGCGCGTTTTGCGCAAACCTTCCCTTCCTTGACCAAAGCCGCATCCTCACCAATTTCGACGGCAGCCTGAGCGATTGCGTGACCCTCGCGCACGAGCTCGGCCACGCCTACCACGGCCAGCAGATCGCCGGCCATAAGCCCTTGAACACCGATTACACCATGCCCGTGGCGGAAACGGCCTCCACCTTCAACGAGACCGTCATCATGCAGGCGGCCATGCGCGCGGCCTCCTCCAAGGAGGAAAGGCTGATGCTCGTTGAGTCGGCGCTTTCCGACCTCAATCAGGTGGTGGTGGATATCTACTCGCGCTACCTCTTTGAATCGGAGGTGTTCGAGCGCCGCAACTCCGCGTTTTTGTTCCCGAAGGATCTTGAGGATATCATGCTTCGCGCGCAGAAGCAGGCTTACGGCGACGGCCTCGACCCCGAATACCTGCACCCCTGCATGTGGGTCTGTAAGGGCCACTACTATGGCGCGGGCCTCAATTTTTACAACTTCCCGTACGCGTTCGGCGCGCTGTTCGCGCGCGGCCTGTACGCGAGGTACCTAAGCGAAGGCGAGGCTTTCGTGCCCAAATACCGCGAGCTTTTAAAGGCAACCACGGTGAGCACCGTGGAGGAGGTTGCCAAAATGGCCGGGATCGACATCACCAAGGAGAGCTTCTGGGAGCAGAGCCTCGAGGTGGTTTCGGGCATGATCGACGAGTTCTTCGAGCTGACAAAGTAATTAAAGAAGCGAGGAAGCGGCGGTAATTACCGCCGCTTCCTTATTTCTTGTTGAACGGGTCCGCAATCAGCCAAAAATCAGCGCCCACAGCTTCGGCAGGAAGATGACGCAGCCCGCAACGGCGGCTAAAGCGGCGCATACGAGCACCGCGGCAGCCGCGGTATCCTTGGCGAGCTTTGCCTGATCGTTTTTTTCGGGGGACGCTAGGTCCACGGCCGCCTCGAGGGCGGTATTCATAAGCTCCGCGCCGAGCACCAGCGCGAAAAACGCGAGGCATGCAAGCCATTCTATGGCACTGATGCGAAAGAATGCCCCGCCCGCGATCACGAGCGCGGCAACCGCGAGGTGTATTTTCATGCTGCGCTCCCTTTTTACGCTGGAGCACAGGCCCGAAAGGGCGCAGGCAAAGCTAAACTTGACCGTATGCCGCGGATGCGCGGAAGGTGGATTTTCCAGTTTCGCCTGAAGGTGCCGTCGCATAACAACCCCCTACCCTTTTTCGGAATGGTAAAGCCGTTTTTCTAGAGTATACCCACGACGCGCGAAACGGTCAAGACCGCCGCCTTTTCGGCGCGGCATCCCCGCGTTTATATGCCCGATCGGGGCGGTTTCGATACGGAACGCGACGGGACGCGCATATGCCTTGTAAGAAAACCGCTTGTATTTGAAGGAAAAGCAAGGTATCTTATTCTCAACCCGAATTAGGATGGAACTTTGAAAGAAGGCGCCGCATGATCTACCATAGCACGCGCAGCAAAGCGCTTACGGCGACCGGCCTCGAGGCTGTGCTCAAGGGCATTGCACCCGACGGCGGGCTTTACATGCCCGAGCGCTTCCCCCTTTTGCCGCCCGAGGCTATTTGCGGGCTCGACGCGCTCGGGATCGCGAAAAAGGTGCTCGCCGCGTATTTCGACGAGCTTGACGCGCGGGAAATTTCCGCCGTCGCGGACACGGCTTACATCGGCCGCTTCGAGACCGGGGACCTCACGCCGCTCGTGCGCCTGAACGATTCGTACGCGCTGGAGCTTTTCCGCGGGCCGACACAGGCGTTCAAGGACGTGGCGCTTTCTGTGCTGCCGCATTTGATGGCCGCCGCGCGAAAAAAGCTAAACATGGAAAAGGAAATGCTCATCCTCGCCGCCACGAGCGGCGACACGGGCAAGGCCGCCCTAAGCGGCTTTTGCGATGTGCCCGGCACGCGCGTGGCGGTATTCTACCCCTATGGCGGCGTTAGCGCCATACAGCGTTTGCAAATGACCACGCAGGAGGGGCGAAACGTTGCCGTATGCGCGGTGCGCGGCAATTTCGATGATGCGCAAACAGGCGTTAAGGCGATTTTCGCAAGCGAGGCCGCGCAAAAAAGGCTCAATTCGCTCGGCTTTACGGCGTCGAGCGCCAATTCCATCAACATCGGCAGGCTCGTGCCGCAGATCGCGTATTACTATAAAGCCTACAGCGACCTCGTAAAAAGCGGCGCGATTCCCATAGGAGCGCAGGTCGATTTCGCGGTGCCCACAGGCAACTTCGGCGATATCCTCGCGGGGTATTTCGCGAAGAGGATGGGGCTTCCCGTAGGGAAGCTTATCTGCGCCTCCAATTCTAACGACGTGCTGACCGAGTTTTTCCGCACGGGCAGGTACGACCGCCGCCGCGCGTTTTTTAAGACCGCCTCGCCGAGCATGGATATTTTGATCTCGAGCAACCTCGAGCGGCTTTTGTACCTCGTCTGCGGCGAAAATACGGCGCGGTATATGGAGCGCCTCAAAAACGAAGGCTTTTACGACGTAAGCGCCGACGAGCTTGCGGCGCTCAAAAGCGAGTTCTTCCCCGCCCGCTGCGGCGAGGAGGAATACGCCTCGGCCATCCGCCGCGTTTTTGTGGAAAACGGCTACCTTTGCGACACGCATACCGCCGTGGCGTTTCACGCGCTTTGGCAGTACCATGCGGCCGTGAAAAGCGGCGCGCCCGCGGTCGTTTTATGCACCGCTTCCCCCTTCAAATTCCCCGCCGCGGTGCTTCGCGCGCTCGAAGGAGACGCACCCGAGGACGAGTTTGAGGCGATCGCACGGCTCGAGCGCGCAACAGGCGTCACCGCTCCGAGAGCGCTCACGTCGCTCAAAGAGGCTCCACAGAGGCATAAGGATGTGGTAAACTTAGAGGAGATGGAAAGCTACATCCTGAGAAAGGCGGAACAAACAGCATGGTAAGAGTGAGGGTTCCAGCATCCACCGCAAATTTCGGCCCCGGCTTCGACAGCCTTGGGCTTGCGTTATCCCTGTACGCCACCCTTTGTTTTTGGGAGGATGAAGACGGCCTTAAAATAGAAGGCTGCGACGACGCCTACAAAACGGATGACAACCTCGCGGTGGTCGCCTACAAAAAGGTGCTCGCGAGGCTCGGCGTACCCTTCCGCGGCCTTGGCGTCCGCATCGAGTCGGACATCCCGGTGTCGCGCGGCTTGGGCTCTTCGGCGGCGATGATCGTAGCGGGGCTTCTGGCAGGCAACGCCGCGCATGGCGCGAAGCTGAGCAAATCCACCCTGTTCGCGCTCGCCACGGAAATAGAGGGCCATCCCGATAACGTGGCGGCGGCGCTTTTCGGCGGCTTCACCGCGAGCATGGTGCAAAACGGTTTCCCCAACATGGCGCGCTACGAGATAGATCCGTCGCTCCGCTTCCTCGCGCTGATCCCGGATTTTGAGGTTTCCACGCACGACGCGCGCGCGGCGCTCCCCGCCGTGGTCCCCTTAAGGGACGCGGTGTTCAACGTAACGCGCATCGGCGTGCTTTTAAAGGCGCTCGAATACGGCGACGACCCGCTTATCTCCGCCGCGCTCGACGACAGGCTCCACCAGCCTTACCGCGCGAGGCTCATCCACGATTATGAAAAGGTGCGCGCGCTCGCGCTGGACGCGGGCTGCACGGCGTTTTACATAAGCGGCTCCGGCTCCGCGTGCATGTGCGTATACCGCGGCGAGAGCTTCCCCGCGCGCATGGAAAAGCTCATTGCCGCGCTGCCCCATAACTGGCGCCCCCTGCCGCTCACCATCGATTACGAAGGGGCCGCGCTTTTGGAAACGCAGGTATGCAAGGCCGGTTTTTAACCTTGGCGCACATTCGCCCGCCTTTATACTGAGGCGGGCGATGAAATTTATGGTTGACAACGTTTCATTTTTCGGTATAATGGAACGTGCGTGATATTTTTGCTCGGTTCGTCTAGTGGCCTAGGACACCGCCCTCTCACGGCGGGAACAGGGGTTCGACTCCCCTACCGGGT
>JAJFTZ010000102.1 GCA_021372675.1 Eubacteriales bacterium | reverse complement strand
GCGGCAAATCTCGCGCATGTCCACATGCAGCGGGCAGCGCGCGCGGCAACGGGGCGCGTGCTCCTCGGTGCAGAGCGCCTCCGCTTTCATCATTTCCTCAGCATAACTATGAATCGGCATACATGATTCTATCACCCTTGCGCGGCCGGTGTAAAGACAGGCATAGCGGCCTCCCGTCTGTGCGGGAGGACGCTATGCCGCGTTCGTTCAAGAGGTTTCAATAAAAAGCGTTACCGCTTCATCGCCGCGAGCACACGCTCCGGGTAGGCGGGCATCTCATAGAGCCGCGCGCCGCAGGCATCGCGAACGGCATTCATCACGGAGGCATGCGGGCCGGCGGTCACCACCTCGCCCACGCCCGCGCAGCCGAATACGCTGTTGGGACGCGGCGTTTCGATGAACATGAGGTCCAAATCGTCCGGGATCATGTCGATGGTCGGGAATCCGCTCTTTTGCAAGGTGTTTTGCGTTAAAAAGTCCTCGAATTCCTCGGAAAGAGCCATGCCGATGCCCTGTAAAATCCCGCCGTAGGCCTGCCCTTCCACAACCGTGCGGTTGCAGATGCGGCCCACGTCGTAAGCGCCCGTCATGCGGACAACCTGCGTTTTGCCCGTGCGGGTATCCACATTCGCCTCGCACAGATATACGCCGTACATATAGGCGGGATACGGGTTGAACTGCAAGGTTTTGGGATCGATGGAGGAAACCACGTCGCTGGTCGCATACGAACCCTCGTACGATACCTCGATGCCCTCGGCCTTCATCTCGGCGTAGGTGCGGTAGGTGCCGTCCTCCTTGCGCATGGCGTCCATCAGCTTATGGGCCGCGTCGTAGATGGCGTTGCCCACCATGATCTGGCTGCGGCTGCCCGCGGCATAGCCGCTGTTGACGCACCGGCCGGTGTCGTTTCCTACGATAATAATATCCTCCGCCGTAAGCCCAAGCGGCCGGAACGATTCATGGGTGGAAGCCAGCACGCCCATATCGGAGCCCTGCCCGTGATCCTCCCAGGTATGGTAGACCGTCACTTTTCCGTTTTCCATCAGCTCCACCGCCGCGGCCGAGGTATCGAAGCCATCGTCGCCGCAGCAATAGATGCCGACCGAAATGCCGACCCCGCGCCTTACTTCGGCCCCGTCGGTATTCTGCGTTTTCTGTATTTGCCGCGCCTCCTCATAGCGGGGGCGGAGCTTGTCGAAGAGCGGCTTCATGGCGAGCACATCCGGCGCGTTGCCGGTGGGAGTGGTCGCCCCTTGGTCGTAGAGGTTTTGGTAACGCAGCTCGAAGGGATCCATCCCCATCTTTTCCGCGAGCTCGTCGATAAGCGACTCGAAGGCGAAAAACGCCTGCGGCGCGCCGAAGGCGCGCATGGCGGCCCCGTAGGCGTGGTTGGTGAACGTGATGCGCCCAAGGCCGCGGATGCTGGGCACGTAATAGCCCGCGCTCAAAAATTGCAGGGGCTTCGTTAAGAGCAAATCGGCAAACTCGGAATACGCGCCGTGGTCGCCGAGCACGTCGTGCTCGAGCGCGAGAAGCTTTCCGTTTTTATCGGCGGCGACCTTTGCCCTAATAAAGAACGGCGAGCGTTTTCCGGTATAGGTAAGCTGCTGCGCCATCGTAAACTCGAGGTACACGGGCTTGTGCGTGGCGATGACCGCTGCGCCTAAAATCGCCTCCATCGTGGGGCTGAGCTTGTAGCCGAAGGTGCCGCCGGCGTTATTTTGGATGAGGCGGAGCTGATCCTCCTCAAGCCCCAAGCCCGCGGCGATCATAAGGCGGTGGGCGTAGAGGGCGACGCTCTTAGAATGGATGGTAACCCGCCCTTCATCGTCGAGATAGGCGTAGCCCACGTCCGGCTCGAGCACCAGATGCGGCTGGCGCTGGGAATAGTATTCGCGCTCCAGCACCACGTAGGCATTGCGGAAGATTTCCTCCTGATCCGGCCCCTTTATGATGGGCTGCTCAAAAAACACGTTCGGCGTGCCGGGGTGTATCTCTATGGCGTCGGGCGAGGCGGCGTCGAGCGCGTTCAAATAGGCCGGAAGCTCTTCCACCTCCACGACGACCTTTTCCGCGGCAGCACG
Organism: Eubacteriales bacterium; assembly: GCA_021372675.1. GTDB lineage: Bacteria > Bacillota > Clostridia > Christensenellales > CAG-138 > UBA7707. The sequence continues at coordinate 40,842 of JAJFTZ010000102.1, read as the reverse complement.
GGCGTGCTCCTCGGTATCGGCACAGACCACGGCGATGGCGTCGCCGTATTGGAAAATCTTTTTGTCGCAGAGGATCGGGCGATCCAGCCCGTCCCCCTTGTTCCAGGGATAAAGCACGAGTCCGTCGATGCGGTTGGTGCCCTTGATATCCTTATAGGTAAGCACCGCCTCCACGCCGGGCATCGCTTCCGCCGCGGCGGTGTCGATGTTAAGGATATTGGCGTGGGATACCTTCGCCTGCACCAAGGCGAGCCTTAAAGCGCCGCTCATTTCCTTGACGCCGGTGTCCGCGCCGTAATCGCAGGTACCGGTAACCTTGGCTACCGCGGAGGGACGCGGGTAATCCGTACCGAAGATGCGCCCGTCGGGACGGGGCGTAAAGCCGAGCTCGGATACGTCCATTTCGCCTCTCAGGACCTTTGCCGCGGCCATCACGGCGTCCGTAAGGGGCTTGTAGCCCGTGCAGCGGCAGGCGTTGCGGTTTACCCGGAACCACTCGCGCACCTCCTGCCGGTTGGGCGAGGGGTTTTCGAGAAGCAAGCCGTAGGCCGATACGATAAAGCCCGGCGTGCAGATGCCGCACTGCGCGCCGCCGTATTTGACCCAGGCAGCCTGCAGCGGATGCAGGTTATCGGGCGTGCCGATGCCCTCGATGGTTACAACGCTTGCCCGGTCTCTCAGGCGGCCGACCTTGGTAACGCAGCTGCGGACGACTTTGCCATCCACCAGAACCGTGCAAATGCCGCATTGGTTTAAGCGGCAACCTACCTTGGTGCCGGTGAGCTTGAGCTGCTTGCGGATCACATCGGCGAGGGAATCGCCGTCGGCAATCAAAACGGTTTTTTCCTCACCGTTGATCAGAAGGGTCTTTTTCGATAAGGTTTGCATAACCTCCATGGGCTTCTCCTTTCCTTCTTTCGCGGGCAGCACGAAGGGGTTCTCTCCGAATTATCATGTGCGCGTGAACTGCCCTGTTCACTTCTTTTTTCGTACTTTGCTGTTTTGAAACCGGATTCGGGATCGCTCTGTGCGGCTTTATGGATGAGAGGACGCAAACTATGCGTTTTTTTGATCTTATCATCTGTATTATGCTTGATGTCAACCGGACAAAGTTTCGGTAAATCGCCGGAATTCCTCCGTTCAATCAAGGTTTTCGGATTATGCCGCGTTGAAACGGAAAAACGTAAAGCGCACCAAATCGTTATTCTCTTGAAAGAATAAACAGTTCTCTATCGATTAAGCTATAATATATTTATTCGTCAAAATATTTTCTTTTTCAGCAACGGATTTTTGCCCGCCAAACGACCCGGCATATCGCGACCCAGCAGCTTAAACAAGGAGGCCGCCTATGAAAATCAGTGAGTTTGCAAAGCATTTCGATATCAGCGTGATCACCGTTCGCTACTATGTGAGCTGCGGCCTGCTCTTGCCCGAGGTGCACAACAAGCAATATCGCTTCGACGAGCGGTGCGTCAAGGATATGGAACGGATTCTGCTGCTGAAATCCTTTGATTTTTCCATCACGGAAATCCAGCAGATCCTCGCCCTTATGCGTTTGTCCAACCTGACCGCCGCGGACGACGTTGCGGACCTGATCCGGATTCTCGAGCAAAAGGACGTTGAGCTGAAGGAAAAGCTCATGCAATTGCAGTTGAACATCCGCGCTCTGGAGCGGTATATCCATTCTATGAAGGAGGAGCAGCGGGAAATGTCGGCACGGCCTTTGTGTCAGGGCGTGCCGATCGAGATGCTCTCCCTCATATGCTGTCCCGATTGCCAAACGCCGCTTTCCCTAAAAGGCGCGGATATTCAAAGCGGGCAGGTGCTCCGCGCGGAGCTTGGCTGTTCTTGCGGCTATCAGGCCTCGATCCAAAACGGCATACTGATCACCCAGGGAGGCTCCATCAGCGAGCTCGATTCGCCGGATACCGACCGAAAATTCTATAAGGACCTGCCCGTATCATGGGTCACGCTGTTTCAGCGTTCCTTCAACTGGATGCTCGCCCAATATGCCTCCATGAACCTAAAGGGCAAGATCATTTTGGAAAACCACATCAATTGCTATTTTTTCCTGTTTTCGCGCCTAAGCGAGCTCGACACGGACGCCTATTATATCTTTACCGACAAGTATCCCGAGATCGTCGCCCAATTTAAGGAGCTCATCGAGCGGCAAAACCTGGGCCTGAAAATCCTCTATATCGCGGACAGCACCTTCCGCTACCCCCTCAAGCACGGATGTATCGACCTTTATGTGGATTACCACTCGCTCAACGAGTATTCCATTTTCGACAGCGCCCGGGACATTTTCAATATTATGCTGCCCTACCTGCGCCACGGCGCGGAGGTTCTCGGCACTTACTTCTATTTTTCCGCCAACAGCCCTTCACGGCGGAAGCTAATACATGAATATCCCGATTGCGCGCCGAACAACTTCAGCCTGCCGCATTTTAAAAACGCGGCGCAGGCGTGCGGGCTTGTTTGTCTGCAGGAGGAGGAGCCCGGCTCGGTATCGGATTGGGGCGGGCAGAACCGCAATTTCACCTACCACGTCAAGGACGATCCCCTCTACCTGCACGCATATCGATGCAAGTTAAAATAAGGCCCGTTTTCATACCGGCCCCGCGCCGGAGAAGCCCGCAGCCTCTTTTGAAAAACTCAGGCGTACTTGATTTTCTTTTTTCTTAAGGGAATACTTTTTTAAAAAGCGCCTGCACATGATCTTTTGGTCGTTCCGGGCCAAAAAACGGTGTTGACATGGGGAAAGATACAGGAAGTATAGTATGGGAAAGTGAAAGACCGATTTCTTTATATTGCATCTGTTATTTCGTCCCAGGCGCCAAATTGCAAATATCTTAAACGTTAACCAGTCTGTTTGAAAACCCCGCGTTGCGGGCCGCGGCGACGGTCCGTATGGAACCGCCGTTCTTTGGATGTGTCTCAGGGGTCCCTGTCATCTACACCGCAATGACTTCATTACGCCCGATCCTATGGGCGTGGTAAATTGATTTTCTGAAGGGAGGGCAACATATGGCGGAAACATCCGAAGGTTCCATCGCATTGGAGATGTACAATATTTCCAAGCTTTACGCCGGGACGATCGCGCTCGAAAACGTATGCTTCAGCGTGAGGAAGGGCGAGCTGCATGGGATCATCGGCAAAAACGGCGCCGGCAAATCTACGCTCGTGGATATCATGTCGGGCATTATCCCGCCCACGCGCGGCGAAATACGTGTAAACGGGCATGTTTATAAATCCATGACGCCCAGCGTTGCAAAAAAGGAGTTTATTTCCATCATCACCCAGGAGCCTCAGGTCGTCAACGACTGCACGGTGATGGAAAACCTCTTCATGCCCCTGTACGAAGCGGGCAAGGCGCTTGTGTCTTGGAATGAGCTCAACAAAAAGGCCGCCGTCATCATGGAAAAAGGCGGCTTCCCCATCGACGTTACGCGGCCCGTGGGCGACCTGTCCATCAGCGAAAAGCAGCTGCTTCTCGTCATCAAAGCGTGCTATGTGGAAAACGCGAACATCCTCATCATGGACGAGGTTTCCGCGTCCCTTTCCCAGCGCGACGAGCAAATCCTCCACGGCATTATCCGCGAGCGCATTGCGTCCGGGAAAACGGTCATCCTCATCTCGCACCGTACGGATGAGCTGCTGCACATGTGCGACCGGGTAACGGTGCTTCGCGACGGGCATAACGTAGGCACCGCGGAGGTAAAGGATTTAACGATGGAAAGCCTCGCCGCGCTGATCGTCGGCAATGCGGACTACGACAAAGCGATCCTCCCCCATAAAGAGATCGACCCGAACGCGCCCATCGTGTTTGAAACGCGGAACCTGACCAGCTACGGTAAATATAAGAATGTTTGCCTTCAGCTGCGCAAGGGGGAAGTCGTGGGCGTGGCGGGCCTTCGCGGCGCGGGGCGCACGGAGCTTTTTAAAAGCCTTGTCGGGCTCGATCGGATCGACGAAGGCACCGTTTATATCGACGGCGTGGAAAAACGCTACAGGGCGCCCAGCGAGGCCATGCGGGACGGCGTGGTCTATCTGGCGGAGGAACGCGAGCGCGAAGGGCTCATCAATATCGCAAGCATCAAGCACAACCTGACCATCGGCATCTTCAAAAGCGTCAGCCGCAACGGCATCATCAAGAAAAAATTGGAAAACAGCAAGGCCGACGAGCTTGTAGACGTCCTGCGGGTCAAGGCATATACCCGGGAGCAGGAAATTCAGCAGCTTTCCGGCGGCAACAAGCAAAAGGTGCTTGTGGGCAAGGTTATGGCCCAGAAGCCCCGCGTGTGCTTTCTCGACGAACCCACGCGCGGCGTGGATATAGAAGCCAAGGAAAGCATGCTGCATACCATCAATGAAGAAATGCGCAAGGATTCCGCCATTCTGATCAGCTCGCCCGGCGTCGAGGATTTGATTAAAATCTGCGACCGTATCATAGTGCTCTTCAGAGGCCAAATCATCGACGAATTCGACAAGGGCGAGTTCGACGAAATGCGTATCTATCAGGTCATGCAGGGCGAAATTCTGAAGAAAAACGAGGAGCATGCATCGTGAGGAGAGTAACAAAAATTGAATTGGCGTTGTTGGACAATCTGGTTTGGGTGATCGTTGCGGCGTTCTTTATCATCAATGCGCTCTGGACCAAAAACTTTTTTTCCGGGCAGAACCTGAAAAACATCCTCTATCAATCCTCGATTCTGGGCCTGTTGGTGCTTGGCCAAGGCATCGTGTGCATGGTCGGCGAGCTCGATATGTCGCTCGACGGCGTTTTGCCCTTTGCGCCGTGCATCATCGTGCTCCTTTGGAGCAAAACAGGCGGAACGATCAACCCGGTCGTTATGCTGCTTCTCACCCTCGCTCTGGGCGCCGGGGTCGGCCTCATCAACGGCGTATGCGTAGCGCGGCTCGGAATGAACTCCTTCCTTATGACCATGGCCATGGAGATCATGCTGCGCGGCTTTGTGCAGTTTGCCATCCCGTTTTCCATCACGGGCCTGCCGAAGGTTTATTCCTTCATCGGCAAGGGCGCGATCGGCACCATCCAAGCCGCCATCATCGCCTTCCTGCTGATTTTCATCATCTTTGAGCTGATCTTCCGCTATACCGTCTTTGGGCGCAAATTCCTGCTCACGGGAGGAAACCGCCGCGCCGCGTTCATTTCCGGCATAAAAACGAAGGGGGTCATCATCGGCGCATTCATGTTCGCGGGGCTTTTGGCCGCTATCGCGGGCCTTATCGCCGCGGGCCGGCAGGAAGCGGTTTCCAATACGATGGGCAAGGATTTGGTCATGATGTCGTTTGCGGGCGCCATCTTAGGCGGCGGCTCGTTCGAGGGCGGCAAGGGCAAGCCCATCGGCATGCTCGGCGGCGCGCTGCTGCTCGGCATGATAGATAACGCCTTGACGCTGCAGGGCGTATACGTCAGCCTCGTGTACGCTACCAAGGGCATGCTGATCTTTGCGGCCATTTTGCTCGACCGGCTTCGCGTGCAGCTCAGGGACAGCATCATGCGCCACGAAAACATCCGGAAGCTCGCCAATGCCGATACGGTCGCGTGTTCGGCGGAGTAACGGAACGAATCCCCAAAGGTGGCCGCGCGCTGCCCCAACCGTTTCTTAAAATGAACCCCCGAAACGAACAAAAATAAAGGAGGAACCACGAGCATGATGAAGCACCTCAAAAAGCCGATCGCCCTGATGCTGGTATGTATGGCAGCGCTCTTGACCTTTGGCTGCGCGGGCCCCACGGAAACGCAGGGAAGCGGCGACACGGCCGCGGCAGGCGATTCGGACGGCAAAATCCACATCGGAATGTGCGTGCAGGACCTTGGAGTCGCCTACTCTCAGGCGTTCAACCTCGGCGCGCAGCAGGCCTGCGATGAACGCGGCTGGGAGCTGACGGTCATCGATATTCAAGGCGACGCCATCAAAACACTCGATACCATCGATAACTTCATCGCCATGGGCATCGACGGCTTTATCTTCTCCGGCTGCGAGGATAAGGACGCCATCACGCCGGGCATTGAAAAGCTGAACGCTCTGGGCATTCCTATTATGGCGCTGGACACCTCCCCCACCGGCGGCAAGATCGATTACTTCATTACCTTCGATCTGGTTAAGGCCTCCGAAAAAGCCGCGCAAGCCATGATCGACGGCCTTAAGGCTAAGAACAACGGCGAAGTGCCCACCGGCACCGTGCTGGAGGTCTGGGGCGTGCTCATCGATACCTTTGCCAAGGACTGCGACGAGGGCTTTAAAAACATCATCAGCCAGTACCCGCAGCTGACGGTTGTGGAGGGCGAAGGCAAGTGGGAGAACGATTCGGCCTACACCGTTACGGCTAACATGCTCACCCGCGTGGGCAGCGACGTGGTCGCGGTATACTGCCATACCCCGGATTGTCAGGCTGCCGGCGTTATTTCCGCCATTGAGAATGCCGGGTTAAACCCCGCCGACCTGTTCGTATCGGGCATCTGCATCGGTACCGAGGGTATCGAGCTGATCAAGCAGGGCAAGCTGTACTGCGCGGTCGAGCAGCCCGCGCTGGATTCCGCTATCATGGCCATCGAGCTGTTCGACAAGATCTTCCAAAGCAAGACGGGTGAACTGCCCAAGGAAGGCGACGTGCTCGCGGAGGAAGGCGCTCTGTGGTCCCCCGCCGTGGTAGCTAAGAATGACGACTGCGAAGGCCTGCAGATCATCATGGCCGGCCCGCTCTGCCCGCTGGAAGTGCAGCCGGATAACCCGGGCCTGTATGAAAACAGGATTTCCTGATCAGGCCGTTCCGACATAACCGGACCCCGTTGCTTCGGCGGAAAAAAAGGGTGCCGATCGCGGAAACATTTATAATTGCGCAAGCCGACGCCGCCTTTCGAGCGGCGTCGGCTTTGTTGATAAAAGTGATGACCACCGGTTAAACCGGTGGTCATCACTTTGCTTGTCGAAAAAGTGCCCGCGGCACTTTTTCGAGCTTCACAGGAACAACCTGCACCTTCGGCGCGGCCGGTTGTTCCTGCAAAGAAAGCCTTGCATTGCAAGGCTTTCCGCCGCCACCGCACATGCCGCCGGCGGCGGTTGGAAGCCTCCGGGGGCCGCGGCCCCCGAACCCTTAGGGCTTTTTTGATAGTTTGAGCGATGACCGCCGGTTTAACCGGTGGTCATCGCTTTTATTGCGTTATTTTATTCCTCGAAGCCTTTGAGAACCGCTTCCTTGGTTTTATAGCTGATCTCGGGCAGCTTGCCGCCCCATGCCTTTTCCGCCTGCTCAAAGCCCTTCAAAAACGCGTTTTTCATCTTTTCGAGCTGCGCGGCGTCGCCGCCCGCGGCGGCCTTAGCGAAGTTGAGAAGGTTTTCGGATACCTGCTTCACGCCCCACGCGCCGTCCTCCGCCACCAGAGAGGCGGCTTCCGCGCGGGTCGCGTCGTCCACCTCGAGGGAGGCGATGGCGTCCTTGAGGTTTTGGATCCCTTCGAAGTTGCCGTTCGCGCCGAAAATGCGGTTCATCACGCCCTGAGAGGCCGCGCCCTGCTTTAACACGAGGGTGGAGACCATTTGGCGAAACGCGTCGTAACCTTTTCGGTAATCGGCTTTGAGGGCGCTTATTTTGTTGTAGTCGACCTGAAAGGCGGAGTTCTTTTCGCCCTCGCCAACCTCGTATGCCTTTTCGCCCTCGCCCGTCGTGCCCGCCGCGATATCCTTCACGGCCTGCACGGCTTCGGCAGAGGTGCTTGTTGTATAAGCGTTGAGTACGCTGCCGATGTAACTGTTATCTACCTGCATAATGTCCACTCCTTTGGATGGTTTCGGACGCTTCCGTGCATCCTTAACTTATACATCGGTAATTCCGTAGAAAACTTAATATTCCTCTGCAAAAAACAGCTTTTTTGCGAAAAATTATCGTTTTTATGCGTTTGCGGCCACGAGCTCGCGCGCTTTCGCGATAAACGCGTCCACCTCGGCCTCGGTCGTATCGTGCGAGGCCACGAGGCGCACGGTATCCATGCCGAAATCGGCGTCGTGAAAGTCCATAAAAGCGCGAAGCGGCTCTATGATATGGTTCGGAAGCACCACGAACACCTCGTTGGCCTCGGTGGGCGCGGCGCAGAAGGCGCCCTCCACGGTGCAAATCCCCTCGCTCAGGCGCTTCGCCATAGCGTTGGCGTGCGCGGCGCAGCGAAGCCACAGGTTGTCTTCAAGCATAACATCGAACTGCGCGGCGATGAAGCGCATTTTGGAGATAAGCTGCGTGCAGGACTTGCGCACGTACGGCATATGGTTCAAGTCCTTAAAGCACACCACGGCCTCGCCGAACATGCCGCCGTTTTTGCTTAAGCCGAAGGAAAGCGCATCCACACCCGCGAGCCTTGTGAGCGCGGCGGGCGTGCACCCCAAAGCGGCGACGGCGTTTGCGAAACGCGCGCCGTCCATATGCAGAAGCATACCGTTCGCGTGCGCGAAATCCGCGATGGCGCGAACCTCTTCGACTTTATAGACCGTGCCCGTCTCCGTGCACTGCGTGATGGAGATCACCTTGGGCTGGCTCGCGTGCTGGCTGCCGATCTTTTTAAGAAGCGGCTCCATCTCCTCCACGGTGAGCTTGTTTTTGGCGTTGCCTCTGAGCGCGTACAGCTTGCCGCCCGTTAAATGCTCCACGGCGCCCGTTTCGTCGCAGTTGATATGCGCAAGCTCCGTGCAGATGATGCCGCCCCACGTGGGGCACATGGCGTTGAGGCACACGGCGTTCGCGCCGGAGCCGTTGAACACGAAATGCGCCTCGCACGCGCCACCGAAAAGCTCGCAGAGCTTTTTTTGCACCATTTGGGTATATGCGTCGTCGCCGTAGGAAAGGGCGTGCCCCGCGTTCACCGCGAAAAGCCTTTCCATGACGCGCGGGTGCGCCGTTGCGCAGTTGTCGCTCGCAAAGGATTTTTTAAATTCCATCATGACTGCACCAGATACGCGTTGATAAACGCGTCCAAATCCCCATCCATCACCGCCTGAATGTTGCCGTTTTCCACATTGGTGCGATGGTCCTTCACCAGCGTATAGGGCTGGAACACATAGGAGCGGATCTGGCTCCCCCATTCGATTTTTTTCATTTCGCCCTTGATTTGCGACATCTGCTCCATGCGCTCGCGCTCCTGAAGCTCCAAGAGCTTGCCCATGAGCATGCGCATGGCCGTTTCGCGGTTTTGAAGCTGGGAACGCTCGTTTTGGCATTGCACCACGATGTTCGTGGGCAGATGCGTGATGCGTATAGCCGAGCTCGTTTTATTGACATGCTGGCCGCCCGCGCCGCTCGAGCGGTAGGTATCCACCCTTAAGTCGTCGGGGTCGATCTCTATGCCGGTATCGTTGTCGTCGAAAATGGGCGTTACGTCGAGCGACGCGAACGACGTGTGCCGCCTGCCCGAGGAATCGAACGGGGAAATGCGCACAAGCCTGTGCACCCCCTTCTCCGCCTTCAGATAGCCGTAAGCGTTTTCGCCGTCCACCTCGAAGGTGACGCTTTTGATGCCCGCCTCGTCGCCGTCTAAAAGGTCGAGCACCCGCACGGAATAGCCCTTGTTCTCGCAGTAACGGGTATACATGCGGTAGAGTATGGAAACCCAGTCCTGCGCCTCGGTGCCGCCCGCGCCCGCGTGCAGCGAAAGCACGGCGTTTTTATCGTCGTATTCGCCCCTCAAGAGCGTTTCGAGGCGAAGCGCGTCCACCTTTTCGGCGAAAACGCGGTACTCCTCTAAAATTTCAGCGACCATGCCCACATCGTCCGCCTCCTCGGCGAGCTCAATGAGCGTTTCCACATCGTCGCCCGCGCGCGTGAGCTTTTCGAACTTTTCGAGCTTGGCCGTTACCGTTTTCATGCGCTGGTTGACCTTGTTGGCGGCTTCCACATCGTTCCAAAAGCCGTCCCGCGCCATGCGCGCCTCCAAATCCCCTTTTTCCTGCTTCAGTGAAGCCAGGTCAAAGGGATTCACCTGCCTCTTTGAGTGTTTGCATAGAAGATAAAAGCTGCTGCTTCACTTCGTCCAGTTGGATCACCCTTGTTCACTTCCTCTGCGTTGTATTTTGGCGTTACTTTTCTTGAAAGAAAAGTAACCAAAAGAATTTTGTGTTGGGAGATGGGTATATTCGTTACGCTATCCTTCGCTTTTCCCGCAACAGTTTTTATACTTCTTGCCGCTGCCGCAGGGGCAGGGGTCGTTGCGGCCTATCTTATTGCCCACGCGCTTGGGCTGCGGCTTCGCGTCGCCCGAGGTCTCGATGGGCTGCGCGAGCTGCTCGCGTTTTTGCGGCGCGGCCTCCACGGAAACGTGGTACAAATTCCTTACGGTGCGCTCGCGTATGCCCTGCACCATCTCGTCGAACATCTCGAAGCCCGACGTGCGGTACGCCACCACCGGGTCCTTCTGGCCGATCGCCTGCAGGCCGATGCCCTGACGGAGCTGATCCATGGCGTCGATATGATCCATCCAATGGGAATCGACGGCGTTCAAAAGCACCACGCGCTCGATCTCGCGCATGTCCGCGCCCGCCTCCGAAATGCTCTTTTCGCGCGCCTCGTACGCTTCGCGCGCGCCCGAGAGCGCCTCGGAAAGAATCTTTTCGCGCGTCGTCGCCGTCTTGAGGCGCGCGGAAAGATCCGCGCCCGTGATCTGCAAAAGCTCGTTAGCAAGCCCGCCCATGTCCCAAGCGTCTTGCTTGGTATGGTCGGGGCAGTAGAGGTCCACGCGGCTCTCCACCGTTTCCTCCGCCATTTTCCGCACGGAGGCGGAAATATCCTCGCCCATCAAAACGCTCCTGCGCTGGCCGTAGATGAGCTCGCGCTGCTTGTTCATCACGTCGTCGTACTGCAAAACGTTTTTACGGATTTCAAAGTTGAAGGTTTCCACGCGCTTCTGCGCGCCTTCGATCTGCTTGGTCACGATCCCCATATCGATAGGGATATCGTCGTCGGGCGAGAGCCGCTCCATGATGGATTTGAGCCGTTCGCCACCGAAGCGCTGCATGAGCTCATCCTCCATGGACACGTAAAAGCGCGAGCTTCCCGGGTCGCCCTGACGGCCGCTGCGGCCGCGGAGCTGGTTATCGATACGCCGCGCCTCGTGGCGCTCCGTGCCGAGGATGTGGAGGCCTCCCGCTTTCACCACGCGGTCGTGCTCGGCGTCGGTCACTTTTTTATGGCGCGCGTACGCCTCTTGAAACAGCGCTCTCGCCTCTAATATGGCCTCATCCTCGGTATCGGCGTGGCCGGTGGCCTCCTCGATAAGCGCCTCGTCGATACCGTTTTGCTTAAGCTCGCGGCGCGCGAGGAATTCCGGGTTGCCGCCGAGCAAAATATCCGTGCCGCGGCCCGCCATGTTGGTGGCGATGGTCACGTTGCCGTAATGGCCCGCCTGCGCCACGATCTCTGCTTCCTTGGCGTGCAGCTTGGCGTTTAAGACCTCGTGCTGTATGCCGCGGCGCTTTAAAAGCTCCGAGAGCATTTCGCTCTTTTCCACGGAAATGGTGCCTACGAGGATGGGCTGCCCCGCGGCGTGCACCTTTACGATCTCCTCTACGACCGCCTTGAATTTGCCCTTCTCGGTCAAATACACGATGTCGTTGTAATCCTGCCGCGCCAAAGGCTTGTTGGTGGGTATCTCCACAACGTCGAGGTCGTAGATATCCTGAAACTCGGCCTCCTCAGTCTTTGCCGTGCCCGTCATGCCCGCGAGCTTCCCGTACATGCGGAAGTAATTCTGGAAGGTGATGGTCGCGAGGGTCTTGTTTTCGCGCTCCACCTTTACGTTTTCCTTGGCCTCGAGCGCCTGATGGAGCCCGTCGCTGTAGCGGCGGCCGAACATGAGGCGGCCCGTAAACTCGTCCACGATGAGGACTTCGCCTGCCTGCACCACATAATCCTTATCGCGCGTGAACAGCGCGTGCGCCTTGACGGACTGCAATATGTAGTGGTTCAGCTCCGCGTTTTCGCTCGCGGAGATATCCTCGATTTCAAAATATTTTTCCACGGCGCGCATGCCCTGTTGCGTCAAAAGCACCGTGCGCTGCTTGATATCCACCATATAGTCGCCGCTCTCGGGCTGCTCCTCGCCGAGCATCATCTCGGTTTTGCTCAGCTTTTCGAGGTTTGCGCCGCGCTCGAGCTTGCGTACGAACTTATCCACCCTGTTGTACATTTCGGTGGACTTTTCGCCGTGACCGGAAATGATGAGCGGCGTTCTCGCCTCGTCGATGAGGATGGAGTCCACCTCGTCCACGATGGCGTAGTTGAGCTCGCGCTGCACCATTTGCTCCTTATATACGACCATATTGTCGCGCAGGTAGTCGAACCCGAGCTCGTTGTTGGTGCCGTAGGTGATATCGCAGTTGTAGGCGGCGCGGCGCTCATCGTTATCGAGGTCGTGCACGATGCAGCCCACCGTAAGCCCGAGGAAGCGGTAAATCTTGCCCATCCACTGCGCGTCGCGCTTGGCGAGGTAGTCGTTGACGGTCACGATGTGGACGCCCTTCCCCGTGAGCGCGTTCAGATAAGCCGGGAGCGTTTCGGTGATGGTTTTGCCCTCGCCCGTTTTCATTTCGGCGATGCGTCCCTGATGGAGCACGATGCCGCCCAAGATCTGCACGTCGAAATGCCTTTGGCCGATGGTTCTCTGCGCGGCCTCGCGCACCACGGCAAACGCCTCGGGCAGAAGGTCGTCGAGCTTTTCGCCCGAAGCGAGCCTCGACTTAAACGCATCCGTCTTGGCGCGTAGCTCTGCATTTGAAAGCGCATGGATGCCGCTTTCGAGCGCGTTCACCTTTTGCAGCATCGGCCGCAGTTTTTTGATTTGGCTCTCGCTGGAGCTGCCGAGCAGCGTGTCGATAAAACCCATTTCGTTTTCCCTCCGAATCGGCGTCTGCTCATTTTACCATGGATGCGAAGCGATCATGGTAAAATCCGCGCATGCGCGTTTGGCCGTAAGGCCAAAGATCGCGCGCGCATAAATAAAAGCGTAAAATAGACGCCACGCGGCTATTTTACCACGCTTATAGGAGCATTACAACAATTCCGGCTTTCCGCGCCGGATTGTCACAAATTATTTACGTGAAGAGCACCTTTGTGCTACACTGGACGGTATGAATGACCATGAGCGCAAAAACATCATCGTCGGAACGCTGTGCCATCTCCTGGCGGCGTTTTTGTTCGGCTTCAGCTTCCTGTTCGTAAAAATCACGGTGGAAAACGTGAGCGCGCTGACGCTTCTCGCGTGGCGCTTTTTCATTGCGTTTGCGGCGATGGGGCTGATGGCGCTTTTGCGCGCCGTCAAGCTCGATCTTAAGGGCAAAAACTTAAGGCCGCTTTTGATGATCGCCGTGTTCCAGCCGGTTATCTACTATCTCGCCGAAACCACGGGCATCAAGCTCACCACGGCCTCGGAAAGCGGAACGCTGCTCGCGTGCATCCCCATCGTAACGCTTATTTTTTCGGGCCCGCTGCTCCACGAGCCGCCCACGAAAAGGCAGGTTGTTAGCATCGTGCTCTCGGTGCTAGGCGTGACGGGCATAGCGCTCGTAAAGGGCTTTTCCTCGTCGCTCAACGTGCTCGGCTACGCGCTTTTGACGGTTGCCATGTTTTCCGACAGCTTCTTCGTGCTGTTTTCGCGCAAAGCCTCGGCCTTTTCGAGCGCCGAAAAAACCTTTGTGATGATGGCGCTCGGCGCGCTCGTGTTCTGCGGCGCGGCGTTCGTGGAGCACGGCATCAACAACACCGTCGGGGAGTTTTTAACGCTGCCGTTTCGGGATACGAATTTTCTTTGGAGCGTACTCTATTTAGGCGTGGGCTGCTGCGCCATTGGCTTTTTCCTGTGCAATTACGGCATCGAGCTTTTGGGCGCGACGCGCTCGGCGAGCTTCGCGGGCCTCACGACCGTGATCAGCGTGCTCGCGGGCGTGATCATCCTCAAGGAGGCTTTCTCGCTCTGGCAGGGCGCGGGCACGCTGGCGGTGCTCCTAGGCTTATACGGCGCGAACATGCTGCCGCGCGGCGCGCGAAAGATCGAGGAGGTGAAGGAGCAAGCCGATGAAACGGAGGAGCATGCTTAGATTTTTTCTGATTGCCGCAGGGTCTTTTTTGATCCTCGATACGGTTTTCATCAAAAGCTTTACGACGGGCAACCTCGGCACCTATCTGCCCGCAATCATGGGGCTGCCGCTCTTAGCGATGGGGCTTTTTCTTACGCCGCTCTCGGCGTGGTTCCATGAAACGGGCTTAGGCGCCGCCGTAAAGTGGTTTATCGTAGGCGTCTACGCGGCGGCGGTTCTGTTTTTTACAATCGTAGGCTCTATTCTATATAAGGAGGGCCACGAGCGCGCGCCCTCCGACGCTAATGCCGTAATCGTGCTCGGAGCGGGCCTTCGGGGCAGCCAAGTTTCGCTCACGCTCCAGTACCGCCTCGACGCCGCGTACGACTATTTACAGCAAAACCCCGGCGCCTTGATCGTGTTAAGCGGCGGACAAGGCGAGGGCGAGGCTATTGCCGAGGCTTCGGCTATGCGGGCTTATCTCGTTTCGCGCGGTGCGGACGAAAGCCGCCTCCTTATGGAGGATCGCTCCACCAGCACCTACGAGAACTTTCAATATTCCCTTGCCCTTTTGCGCGAGCGGCTTGACGGCAACGCAAAGATCGCGTTCATCACCACGGAATTTCACGTGTACCGCGCTCAGCTTGTGGCCAAGCGCATGGGGCTAAACGCCGCCGGCATCGGCGCGAAGGGCGTTTGGTACCTTTCCCCAAACGATTACATGCGCGAATGCATCGTGCTCACGGTATATTGGCTGCGAGGCAGGGTGTAACCCAATTTTTGTTCACAAAACGGAAACCAAACGTACACGAAACGTACGTTGAAATGCCATATTCTTGGGGTATGATGGAATCACAGCAAAGGAGTGATGCCATGAAACACGAACCCGGCAGAACCCAGAATTGCAGTTTTTCCTGATACCTTCCAAGAACCAAGTACCCCCCACTAAGAAGCGCCGTATAAAATACGGCGCTTCTTAGTGTCAAAAAAGCGGCTACGCCACTTTTTTGAGAATTACAGGAAGTACCTGCTCGTAAACTTGCGGGCGGTACTTCCTGCAAAGAAAGCCTTGCAACGCAAGGCTTTCCGCCGCCACCGCACATGTCGCCGGCGGCGGATTAAAGCCTCCGGGGGCTTCGGCCCCCGAAACCCCCGGAATTTATAATGCTTATCTTTTTTATAAAGTTCTTTTGGTTACTTGTACGCAGTTCGCAATAGTCGTCCCGCGCCCTTTAGGTCGCGCTACTCCTTTGCTCATTGGGCTTCCGCCTCGCTTCATCTGCCACTGGCAGCGCTCGGCTCCGCCCTTTCAAGAAAAGTAACCGGAGCCCCGTACGTTACCCTTTAATCACCTCGAGCGCGACTTTCGCGACGTGCTCGGGCGTGAAGCCGTATTCCTCGAACACGCGCGCGGCGGGCGCGGAGGCGCCGAAGCGGTCGATGCCGACGGATTTGCCGTTCAGGCCCACGTACTTCTGCCAGCTCACGGTGGCGCCCGCTTCCACGGAAACGCGCTTGGGCATAGCCTTGGGAAGCACGCTCTCCTTATAGGCCGCGTCCTGCTTTTCGAAAAGCTCCATGCACGGCATGGATACGAGCCGCGCCGTATAGCCCTGCACCGAAAGGATGTCCGCCGCCTTATAGAGAAGCTCCACCTCGGAGCCGGAGCCCATCAAAATAATATCGGGCGTGCCCTTTGGCTCGCGCAGGATGTAGCCGCCGCGCGCTGCGCCTGCGCCGGCATCGGGGAGCTGCGGCAGGTCCTGACGGGTGAGGGACATAACGGCCGGGGCTTTGAGCTTGAGCGCTTCGAGGTAGCAGGCGGAGGTCTCGTTTGCGTCCGCTGGGCGGAACACATAGGTGTTGGGCGTTGCGCGAAGCGACGCGAGCTGCTCTACGGGCTGGTGCGTGGGGCCGTCCTCGCCCACGCCGATGGAATCGTGCGTGAAAACGTACAGCACGGGAAGCCCCATGAGCGCGCTCAGGCGCACCGCGGGCTTGAGATAATCCGCAAACACGAGGAAGGTAGAGCAATACGGCCTTACACCGCCGTGCAGCGCAAGCCCGTTGCATATGGCGGCCATGGCGAACTCGCGCACGCCGAAATGGATATTTGCGCCCTCGGGCGTTTCGGCGCTAAAGTACGGTTTCCCCTTCAGCTCCGTTTTGGTGGAGGGAGAAAGGTCGGCGCTGCCGCCAAAGAGGTTGGGAAGGTAATTCGAAAGCCTGTTCAGCGCATCGCCGCCCAAAGCGCGGGTGGCCTTTTTAGCGTCCGCGGCGCAAAGGCTTTCGCCGTTTAGAAGCGCCTCCGGGAGCGTATCGCTATGCCACGCGAGCCATTCCTTGTAAAGCTCGGGATGCGCGGCGGCGTAAGCGGCTATGAGGGCGGTATGGTCGTCTTCATACTTTTGGAAACGCGGCTGCATGGCCGCAAAGTGGTTGTATACCTCCGCGGGCACATGGAAAGCCTCCGTATTCCAGCCCAAGTTTTCCTTGTAAGCCTTCACGTTATCCTCGCCGAGCGGCTCGCCATGGGCGCTCGCCTTACCCTCCTTAGCCGTGCCGTGCGCGATCTTGGTATGCACCACGATGAGCGAGGGCTTTTCCTTTTGGGCCTTCGCGGCAGCTATTGCGCGGGAGATTTCCGCAATGTCCTCGCCGTCCTTCACATCCTGCACGAAAAAGCCGTAGGCTGTAAAGCGCGCGGCGACATCCTCGGTGAAGGCGAGCTCGGTACCGCCCTCGATGGTGATGCGGTTGCTGTCGTACAGGGCGATGAGCTTATGGAGCTTGAGGCTCCCCGCGAGCGAGGCGGCCTCGGAAGCGACGCCCTCCATCATGCAGCCGTCGCCCATGAGCGTGTAGGTGTAATGATCCACAATGTCGAAGCCCTCGCGGTTGAATTGCGCCGCAAGGCGTTTTTCCGCCATGGCCATGCCGACCGCCATCGCAAAGCCCTGCCCGAGGGGGCCCGTAGTCGCCTCTACGCCCACGGTATGGCCGAACTCGGGATGGCCGGGGGTGAGACTTCCCCACTGGCGGAACGACTTAAGGTCGTCGAGCGTAAGGCCGTAGCCGAACAGGTGCAGTAGTGCGTAGAGCAGCATGGACGCGTGGCCCGCGCTCAATACGAACCTGTCGCGATCCTCGAATTTCGGGTTTTTCGGGTTTTGCTTCATCTGCGAAAACAGCGTATACGCCATAGGCGCGGCGCCGATGGGCAGGCCGGGATGGCCGCTTTTTGCCTTCTGTACGGCTTCCGCCGAAAGCACGCGGATGGCGCTGATCGCCTGATTTTGCATGTGTTCCATAAGACCTCCGAAGCGTATAGTAATCATAAGGTTACAACAAAGGGCGAAGCCGAATGGCCCCGCCCTTTATTATAGCACAGTTTAGCGGTATCTCAAACTCAAACAAGGCCTTGCGCCGTCATGGCGTCGGCAACCTTCTTGAAGCCCGCGATGTTCGCGCCGGCCACGAGGTTGTAGCCGAGGCCGTATTCCTTGGCGGCCTCCGCGGACGCCTTATGGATGTTGACCATGATGGTCTTGAGCTTGGCATCGACCTCTTCGGCGCTCCAGCTCAGACGCTGCGAGTTCTGGCTCATCTCGAGCGCGGAGGTGGCTACGCCGCCCGCGTTCACGGCCTTGCTCGGCGCAACGACGAGGCCGCTCTTCATGAGGTAGGCGAGCGCATCGTTGGTGGTGGGCATGTTGGAGACCTCGACGTAGTACTTGATGCCGTTCGCGACGATCTTCTCGGCGTCGGGCATACGCACTTCGTTTTGCAGCGCGCAGGGCATGATAACGTCAACCTTGCGGCTCCACGGCTTTTCGCCCGGGAAGAACTCCACGCCGAACTTATCCGCGTAGTCCTTCACGAGGTTGCGGCCGGAATTGCGCATCACGAGCATGTAGTCGAGCTTTTCCTGCGTGACTACGCCGCTGGGATCGTAGATATAGCCGTCCGGGCCGGAAATGGTGACGACCTTGCCGCCGAGCTCCGCGACCTTGGTCGCAACGCCCCAAGCCACGTTGCCGAAGCCCGAAATGGCGAAGGTTTTGCCCACGATCGTATCTTTTTCGTGCTTGAACACCTCGTTGGTGTAGTACACCGCGCCAAAGCCCGTCGCCTCGGGGCGGATGAGGCTGCCGCCGTAGGAAAGGCCCTTGCCGGTGAGCACGCCGTTTTCATACGCGCCGCGAATGCGCTTGTACTGGCCGAACAGGTAGCCGATCTCGCGGCCGCCCACGCCGATATCGCCCGCCGGAACGTCGACATCCGGCCCGATGTAGCGCTGGAGCTCGGTCATAAAGGCTTGGCAGAAACGCATGATCTCCGCGTCGCTCTTGCCGTTGGGGTCAAAATCGGAACCGCCCTTGCCGCCGCCGATGGGGAGCGAGGTGAGGCTGTTCTTGAAGGTCTGCTCGAAGCCGAGGAACTTCATAACGCTCAGGTTCACATGGCTGGCAAAGCGCAGGCCGCCCTTGTAGGGGCCGATGGCGCTGTTGAACTGCACGCGGTAGCCGCGGTTGACATGCGCCTGACCGGCGTCGTCCGTCCACGTAACGCGGAACTCAATGACGCGTTCCGGTTCCACCATGCGCTCGAGCAGAGCGAGCTTTTGATATTCGGGGTGCTTGTCGACCACGACCTCGAGGGAGCTTAGCACCTCTTCCACGGTCTGAAGGAACTCGGGCTCGTTCGCGTCGCGCTTTTTAACTTTGTTAAGGACTTCCTCGATGTAGGCGTTCATTGATATACCTCCGCATTGATGTGTATTGTTATAGGTTTCCGCATGCAGCAGAAATTGCATTTTTACATATATATAAATGATATACTTGCAAAACCGCTTTTGTCAAGACAAAGGCGGGCTGTTTAGGCCCGCCCGGAAAGTATATTTTTCTGCACACGGCTTAAGCATGACACGCCGGCCCGGATCCGGCCGCACAAGTGCAGGGATTAAAGGCTGTAGAGCAGCTCCTCGTACGTGGGGAACGGCCAATATCCGCGCGCGGTGGCAACCTCGAGCTTATCGGCGAGCTCCCGAAGCTCCGCCATGGCGGGGAGCATTTTCTCCTTGCACAGCGCCGCGGCCGTAAGCGTGCAGCACGCCGCTTTCACCTCGTCAAGCCTTTTATCGAGCGCGTCCGCGCTTTCGTAAAGCGCGTCGGTCAGCGCTGTCATGCGCTTTAAAAGGGCCGTTTCCGCCGCGTTCGATACGCGCAGGCCAGCCTTTTTCGAGGCCGCCGAGCTAAGCTCCGCCTGGTACGCGATCACGGCGGGCAGAATGTCGCGGTGCGTCATTTCGAGCATGGTCTTCGCCTCGATGCTCACAACCTTCACATAGCTTTCAAGCTGTATCTCGTAGCGCGAATAGAGCTCGCGCTCGGAAAAGATGCCGTGGCGCGCGAACAGCCTCACGTTTTTCTCATCGACGAGGCGCGGCAGCGCCTCCACGGCGGTAGGCAGCACGGAAAGCTCCCGTTCGGCGGCCTCCTTCTTCCATTCCTCGCTGTAGCAGTTGCCGCTATACAAAATACGCTTATGGTTTTTAAGCTCGCGCCTGAAAAGCCTTTCGGCGGCCTCGCGCCCGTTTTCTGTGTTTTCCAGCTCGTCGGCAAATTCCGAAAGCGCCTGCCCCACGATGGTGTTGAGCACGATGTTGGCGTCGGCGATCGACTGGCTCGCCCCCACCATGCGGAACTCGAATTTGTTGCCGGTGAACGCAAAGGGCGAGGTGCGGTTGCGGTCGGTGTTGTGCGCGCTCAAACGCGGCATCACCCCAAGGCCGCTCTCGATGGTGCGGCCGCAGTTTGGCCGGTAGGCCTCCTCCGCCTCGAGGGAGGATATGAGCGCCGTAAGCTCGTCGCCCAAGAAAACGGAAACGATGGAAGGCGGCGCTTCCTGCCCGCCGAGGCGGCAGTCGTTGCCCGCGCTCGCCACGCACGCGCGCAGCAGGTCGTAGTATTCGTCCACAGCCTTGATCACCGCGCATAAAAACAGCAAAAAGCGGAGGTTTTCGCAAGGGGCGGCGCCGGGCTCGAAAAGGTTTTCGCCCGTTTCCGTGGCGAGCGACCAGTTGTTGTGCTTGCCGCTGCCGTTGAGGCGCATAAAGGGCTTTTCGTGAAGCAGGCACACATAGCCGTGGCGCAAGGCGGTGTTTCGCATGATCTCCATGGTGAGCTGGTTATGATCGGTGGCGGCGCTGGCGCTTGAAAACACGGGCGCAAGCTCGTACTGGCCGGGCGCTACCTCCTTATGCTCGGTTTTGGCGTACACGCCGTGGCGCCAAAGCTCCGCGTCGAGCTCCCGCATGAACGCGGCGACGCCGGCGCTTATGGCGCCGTAGTAATGGTCCTCTAGCTCCTGCCCCTTGGGCGGCTTCGCGCCGAAGAGCGTGCGCGAGCAAAATAAAAGGTCGCGCCTTTGCTCGTAGAGCGACCGCTTCACCAAAAAATATTCCTGCTCCGCCCCGGCCATGGGGACGACGCGCGCGGTAGGCTCGCCGATGGCGGAGAGCATGCGCAGCGCCTCGCGGTTTACGAGCTCCATCGAGCGCAGGAGCGGCGTTTTCTTATCGAGCGCCTCGCCCGAGTACGAAAAGAACACCGTGGGGATGCACAGCGTGCCGTCCTTGATGAAAGCGTAGCCGGTAGGATCCCACGCGGTGTAGCCGCGCGCCTCGAAGGTAGCCCTGAGGCCCCCCGAGGGGAAGCTTGACGCGTCGGGCTCGCCCATGGCGAGCTCGCGCCCCGAAAACGCGGCGACAGGGCTGCCGTCCTTGCCCGGCACGATGAACGCCTCGTGCTTTTCCGCCGTCACGCCGGTGAGCGGCTGGAACCAATGCGTGAAATGCGTGGCGCCCTTTTCGATGGCCCAGTCCTTCATGGCCGCCGCCACGACGCCCGCGACATCCTGCGAGAGCGGCTGCCCCAAGCGTATGGCGTCCTTCAGGGCGCGATAGGTTTCGTCCGGCAGGCGCGAGCGCATCGCCGCATCGCCGAACACGAGCTCTCCAAAGCTCTCAAACGCGTTTTCCATGCGGGTTTCTCCTTTATATCAAAAAATAGATCACAAATAAAATAATGTACATTATAGGCGGCCGCGTTTTCCCCGTCAACCGCCCGAGGAAAAATAATATATTGTTTTTCCATCCTATGCGCGCCGTTTTCGCGCTTCGTCCGTTAACGCTTTTTTTGAAAATACGCGCTCAAAAGCGCGGCGCATTCCGCCTCGCATACGCCCCCTACCGCCTCTACGGTGTGCGCCAAAACGTTGTTGGTAAGCTCGAGGGCGCTTACGCAGCAGCCGTAGCGCTCGTCGAACGCGCCGAATACCACGCGCTTGAGCCGGGCGTTTATCATGGCGCCCGCGCACATGCAGCAGGGCTCGAGCGTGACGTAGAGCGTGCAGCCGTCGAGCCGCCAGTCCCCCATCGCCTCCGAGGCGCGGCGAAGCGCGAGAAGCTCGGCGTGCGCGGTGGCGTCCTGCCGCGCTTCCACCTCGTTGTGCGCGCTCGCGACGACGATACGATCTTTCACCACCACCGCGCCCACGGGCACCTCGTCGCGCGCGGCGGCTTTTTTCGCCTCCGCGAGCGCCAGCTCCATATACGCCTTATCGTCCATCACAAGCCGAAGCGCCATAGGCCCTCCACAAAAACATTTTCTTCTGACATCATACCACCGCGCCTTCCCCGCTGCCAACGCGCGGCAAAAAATATTTTAAAGGCTATTGCACTGCGGCAAAAGCCATGCTATATTATGTTCACTACTGAATAGTATTTAGTAGTGAACATTATTCTGTAAGGAGCCGCATGAACGCGCAATTCAAAAAAGGCGTATTGGAGCTTTGCGTACTTTCCCTTTTAAAAAAGGGGGATGCGTACGGCTATGAGCTGGCCGAGCGTTTGAGCAAGGCCATCGAGCCTGCGGAGGGTACGGTTTACCCGCTTTTGCGAAAGCTGAAGGAGGACGGACTTTGCGAGACCTATATGTCCGACGCCTCCGGCGGCCCGCCGCGCAAGTATTACCGCATCACGGAGGCGGGCAGAAAGCGCGAGCTCGAGCTCGGAGAGGAATGGTTTGATTTTGTAAAAAGCGTGGGAGGGCTTGTTTCGGATGACGAAGCGTGAATTTTTAGAGGCGCTTAATAAAGCGCTCGGCACCGTGCCGGAGGATGTAAAGGCCGAAATATTGGGCGACTTCGCCGAGCATTTCGACGCGGGCGCTTCGGAAGGAAAAAGCGAGGCGGCCGTCGCCGCGGCGCTCGGCGAGCCAAGGCGCATCGCAAAGCTCTATTTTGCGGACGATGCCGTAAAGCGCGCGCAGAAGAAAGCAAGCCTGAAAAACGTGCTTTCCATGGTACTCGCGGTGCTTCGCTACAAGCTCGGCGGCGGGCTCGCGGTGGGCGCCGCTTACCTTATCTGCCTGTGCGTTACGGCATTATTCCTGCTGTGCGCCGTAACGTTTTTCCTAGGGGGCTTGGGGACGGCGGCGCTCGCTATCGCCTCGGCTCTCAAAAACATATGGCCATACTTCCTCCCCTACCTGTGCGCGTTGCTCCTTTTTTTGAGCGCAGGCGGGCTCATGCTCAACTCCGCCACGGCCTTTTTCAAAAAGACCGTCGGCAGGATGCCCCGGTTCGCGGAGCGCGTGACGGGCCGCAAGAGGAAGGGAGGAAACGCGCATGCGTAAAAGCACCAAGCTTTACCTGACCGTGTTTTTTATAAGCCTCGGTTTGACGATGGCGACGGCGGGCGCGTTTGTGCTAACGGGCACGGTCTACCATCATGAGTCGCACGAAAGCGTGACGCTCGTAGGCGCCGAATATACGGATATCGTGCTCGAAACGAGCCTCGCTTCGGTCGAAATTGTGCCGAAAGACGGCGGCGCCACCGAGGCGGCCGTAAGCCTTTACGCGTGGCGCGGCGCGGATTTCCACGCCGCGGAGCATGTAACGCTCACGGTGGAAAACGGCGCGCTCGTTTTGACCGAGCTGCCGTTTCCGATGGATTTCTTAGGCTTTTTCCCGCAGCCCTACGCGATGGATATCACCTTAAGCGTGCCGCGGGAAATTTACAAGGCGCAGGAGGTGCGGCCATGAAAACGGTCGTCATCACGGGGGCTACCTCGGGCATCGGCTTCGCGGCCGCCAAGGCGTTTTCGGCGCTCGGGTGGCGCGTGATCGGCGTTGGGCGCGACGAGCGAAGCTGCGACCGTGCGCAGCAGGAGATCAGGCTGCTCGCGCCGGACGCGGAAGCTACATACTTTGCGGCGGATCTCGCCAACCAGAACGAGGCCGCAAGGGCGGCCGATGTGATAGGCGGCTATCTTTGCGATGTCTGCGGCGGCAGGCTCGAGGCGCTCATCAATAACGCCGGCGGCGTGCGGAGCGTTTACACCACCACCGCTGAGGGCTACGAGCAGCAGTTCGCGCTCAACCACCTTGCGGGCGTGCTGTTTACCTACAAGCTTTTCGACTGCCTCAAGGCGGCGAACGGCAGGGTGCTTTTTACGGGCAGCAACTCGCACAAGCACATGCGCGCGCATTTTGAAGACATCATGCTGGAGCGGCATTACAGCTGCCTTACGGCCTACAAGCATACCAAGCTTCTGACCATGCTGTTCGCGCGCGCGTTCAACAACCGCTTCGCGGCGCAGGGCGTGCGCGCCTACGTCGTGGACCCGGGGCTCGTAAACACAAACATCGGCTTGAAGCAGACGGGCGGGCTCGTGCGCTTTGTATGGGAATTGCGGCGGCGCGGCGGGTGCGCGCCCGAGCTCCCGGCGCAGACGCACGTATACCTTGCCTCCTCCATGCCCGCGCCGGAGGGTTTTTATTACTACCGCTGCGCGCCGCGCGCCTACAGCCGCCGCGCGAAAAACGACGCGGACGCCAAGCGCGTGTTCGAGCTGAGCGAGCGCTTTTGCGGCATACGCTTTTAGGAGGGCTTATGGTTTTGATCACGGGCGCGGCGGGCGGGCTCGGCCGCGCGATGGCGATGGAATGCGCGCGGCGGGGATTTTCCCTGTTCCTCACCGACCGCGACGCGGAAGGGTTAACGCGCATCGAACGCGGCGTTTCCCTCGCGCACGGCGTAAAGGTATTTACCTTTGCGTGCGACCTCACCGACGGCGGCGAGGTGGAGGCGCTGTTTGAAGCGATCGGGCAAACGGGCGAGCCGCCCGACATGCTGTGCAACGTAGCGGGCGTGGATTTTGAGGGCGGCTTTTTGGAACGCGACAGCGCGCGGCTTTTAAGTATCGTGCGCTTGAACGTGGAGGCGACGCTTCTCGTGACGCACGCGGCGCTCGCGCGGCGCTCGCCGGGCGGGGGCTTTACGATCATCACCGTTTGCAGCCTCGCCTCCGTATGCCCCATGCCGCTCAAGGCGACCTATGCGGCGAGCAAGCGCTTTCTTTTGGATTTTTCCATCGCGCTCGGGCAGGAGCTCAAACACGACAACGTGCGCGTGCTCGCGCTTTGCCCGGGCGGTATGCCCACCACCGAATCGGCGCTTTCCGGCATCGACGCGCAAGGCTTTTGGGGGCGCATCACCTCCAACAGCCTCGGCACCATCGCCCGCAATACCATAGACCGCGCCCTTGCGGGCAAGCGCGTGTACGTGCCGGGCGTCGTCAACCGCGTACTCTCGGCATTTTCGCGCATCGTTCCCCCCGTGCTCGCCGCGCGGCTCCTACACCGCCGCTGGGCCGCGGCGCAGAAGAAATGGCTCACAAACGCATAAAAATAAGGCCGTTCAATGCGACGGCCTTATTTTTATGCAAAGTTCCTCGAATTCCCCGGGAAATACGCCGTTTTCACACCGGCAGAAGCGCCATGAGCGCGCTGAAGCCCGCGGCAAAGAAGATGCCCGGCACATAGTTCATGATTTTCACCTTCGTCACGCCGAGCATATTAAGCCCGAGCGCGATGAGGAGAAGCGAGCCCACGCAGGTCATATCCGCGACCGCGGCGTCGTTGAGCACGGGGGCCACGAACTGCGCGAGAAGCGCGATGAGCCCCTGGTACAAAAACACCGGTATGGCCGAAAACGCGACGCCCGCGCCGAGCGTTGCGGCGAGTACGATGGCGGAGATAAAATCCAGCAAAGATTTGGTATACAAAATACTGTGGTCGCCGCGAAGCCCTCCCGAGAGCGCGCCGAGAATGGCCATCGCCCCTACGCAGTAAAGCAGGCTCGCCGTCACGAAGGCGTTGGAAAAGCCCGTTTCGGCGCCGCGCTTCCTACGCGCCTCGATGCGGTCGCCCAGACGCTTGAACCGCCCGTCAAGATCGAGCAGCGTGCCCGCGATGCCGCCCGTGACGATGGAGAGGATGGCCGCGAGCAAGTATTTCCCCTTGAGCGCGCCGTCTATGCCGATGTAAAGCACGCAAAGCGCGATTCCCGCCATAACGGCGTCCGCGATTTTCTTGGAAAAACCCTTTTTCAAAAGAAGCCCTATGAGGCCGCCCGCCGCGATAGCCGCGGCGTTGACGATGGTACCGAGCATGGAAAATCCCCTAATCACCCGCAAAAGCGGGAAACTTTATACCTGCCGGTTGTAGATGCGCTTCACGTGCTCGCGGTTGCGGTACATGATGAAGTAGATGGCGACGAGGTTCAGCACATATACGAGGCTGATGATGGCGCGCGGCTGCATCACCGCGCTCAGGCCCCCGGCGAGGAGCTGCCCTACGATCATGCCGATGATGTTGACCATCGAAAAGATGCCGTTGAAGCGCCCGCGGAACTCATCCTTTACGTAGTTTTGCGTGGCGGAGATGCGTATGTTGAACGAGGTCACGGCGAGCGCGCCCGAACAAAGCTCCAAAATAAGCATGGCCGCGACGGGCAGGTAAAGGTAACCGCCCTCCACAAAGCAAAGCGACGTGTATACGAAAAGCGCGATGTAAAACTTTTTATCCACCGGATAATGAAACCTGTAATGCACCGCGCCGCCGATGAGCCTGCCGAAGGTGGCGACGCTCATCACGAGCGAATAAATGCCCACGCCTAATCCGCCCTCCGTTTTCACAAAGCGCAGAAGGAAGGAAAGTGACTCGGGCACCGCAAACGTATGCGACTTAAAAAAGGGCAGCAAAAGCGCGCCGGCCGCGCCGCTCACGAGCGTGGAAACGCAAAAATACACGGTGATCGTAAAAAGCCCCTTCTCGGAGCGAAGATACGCGAGCCCGGCCTTGAAATCCTCCGCGTAGCGGCCCGCGCTGAAGCCTTTTTGCGGCGCCTCCCCCATATGCGCTTCCTTCGCCCTTATGCGCGTTTGGAATAAAGCGGCCAGAAAAAACGTGGCGGCGTTGAACACGAAAAGCGGCGTGATGCCCACGGTGCCGTACGCCACGCCCGCGATGGGCACCATGATGGTGGTAGCGAGCGGGTAGATGAGGCTCGATATCGAATATGCCTTGGAAAAGTTGCCCTCGCTTATGAGCATGGGATAAAAGCTATCGTACGCCACGGAATAGACGCTGTCCACCGTGCCCACGAGCATGGTGAACGCGAGGATCAGCGGGTAGCTCAAAAGCCCGCGCCCGACGAGGAGGCTCACCGCCAGGTAAATCCCCGCCGCAAAAAAATTGAGGAGGTAGATGATCCTTTTGCGGGAAAACCTATCGAGATACGGCCCCGCGATAAGCGGCATCACCACGCGTGGCAGGTTGTTAAACACGAGGTAAACGGAATAGAGCAGCGTGGAATTGGTGTAATCGAGCACCAAAAGGCCCATGGCAAAGCCCGAAATGGCGTTGCCGAACATGTTTACGACCGTGCCGAGCGTTAAAATGGTAAAATCGTGCGTCCACAGCTTTTTGTTCATGCTATCCTCAAGACAGCGGAACGGGCGGATATGAAATCCGCCCCTACGCGATATATGATTTTAATTGTAGGGGGCCGACCTTAAATCGGCCCGTAATAGCAGGCTTTTATGCCAAGGTATTGAACAGGGCGTTGAACACGAACGCGGCGGCGAGGTAGAAAAGCCCCGTGAACACCAAAAACCACATGGGCCCGCCTTTTCTGTGCTCGCGCTTTGCCTTTTTATATTCGTAGAAGGAGCGGTTCTCCTTCTTATCGATGGTCTTGCGCCAAAACACACGCAGGAGAAGCGTCGCCGCGAAGCCGGCGATATCGAAGGTGCCCTCGCCCGCCACCAGCGTCATAAGCCCGATGCCGGTCAAAAGCACCGCGGCAAGGAAGAAGCCGTCGCACAAAACGCGGTAAACCCTTTGCGGATTCACCTCCGTAAACGCGCCGCGCACCCAAACCATGCCGAGCACGATGGCCGCGCCGATCAAAAGCGCGACGGCATACCGCACGATTTGGCTTTGCCTCGGCCGGGGCTCTCTTTCCATGTTCTTCCTCTCAGCGCCTGTCTGCGATCGTCATGTACTTTTCGCGTTCCTTCGAATCGCAGCTCACATAGTGGTTCGGCCTTATCTCGCACAGGGTAGGCTGCTCCTCCGCATAGTCGTGCTCGAGCGCCGGCACGTAGGTGATCCTCTTGCGCCGCTTTTCGTAATGCGGATCCGGCAGCGGGATGGCGCTCAAAAGCGAGCGCGTGTACGGGTGCAGCGGGTGCTTGAACAGCTCGTTCGAATCCGCAAGCTCCACGATTTTGCCGTAGTACATCACGGCGATCCTGTCGGAAAAATATTTTACGACGCTCAGGTCGTGCGCGATGAACAAAATCGTAAGGCCCATCTGCTCGCGCAGATCGTTGAGCAAGTTGATGACCTGCGCCTGAATGGAAACGTCGAGCGCGGAGATCGGCTCGTCGGCGATGATGATATCCGGCTCGAGCACGATGGCGCGCGCGATGCCGATGCGCTGCCGCTGGCCGCCGGAAAACTCGTGCGGGTACCTCTCGGCGTGATCGCCCACGAGGCCCACCAGCTCCAACACCTCTTTTACCTTAGCATCCACAAACGCCTTGTCGCGTATACCGCGGATCGTAAGGCCCTCGGAGATGATCTCGCGCACGGTCATGCGCGGGTTGAGCGAGGCGATGGGGTCCTGGAAGATCATTTGCATCTTGGACATGATCCCGCTGCCGATGGCCTTTTCGTAGGCGCGTTTATCCTCCTCGAGTTTTGCGGTAAGCTCCGAAGCTTTCTGCATTTCGCCCGCGCGGCGCGCCTCTTTGATTTCGGCTTTCCTATCGGGTACGCCGAGGCCGATGCGCTGGTCTTTGAAAAATACGTCGCCGCCCGTGCATTCGTACAAGCGGATGATGGAGCGCCCGGTGGTGGTTTTTCCGCAGCCGGATTCGCCCACGAGGCCGAGCACCTCTCCTTTGTAAATATCGAAGGAGATATCGTCCACCGCCTTGATGGTGGTGCCGCGAAGCTTAAAATGCTGCTTCAAATGCGAAACGTTGAGCAATACCTCGCGCTCGTTACTCATGGCCTTCCACCTCCAAGCTGCGCATTCTCTTGATGCGGTTTACAACGATCTCGGGCGGCTCCACTTTCGGCGCATCGGGATGGAGCAGCCATGTGGCCGCCATATGCGTGGGGCTTAGCGCGAAGAAGGGCGGCTCCTGCTCGAGGTCGATCTGCATCGCGTACTTGTTGCGCGGCGCGAACGCGTCGCCCGCGGGCGGGTAGATCATATTCGGCGGCGTGCCGGGGATGGCGCCGAGCTTTTCCTTCGTATCGAGGTCGGGCATGGACGCGAGAAGCGCCCAGGTATACGGGTGCGCGGGGGAATAAAACACCTCGTCCACCGTGCCCATTTCCACGATCTTGCCCGCGTACATGACCGCGATCTGATCGGCCATGTTCGCCACCACGCCCAAATCGTGCGTGATGAAGATGACCGAGAGCTCACGCTCCTTTTTGAGGCCGTTGATCAGGTCGAGTATCTGGGCTTGGATGGTTACGTCGAGCGCCGTGGTAGGCTCGTCGCAGATCAAAATGTCGGGGTTGGCCAAAAGCGCGATCGCGATCACGATCCTCTGGCGCATGCCGCCCGAAAACTGGAACGGGTATTGGTAATAACGCTTGCGCGCCTCGGGGATGCCAACCTCCTCCATGATGTCGATGGCGTGCTTTTTCGCGATGCGGTTCGTGACGCGGTACGACATTTGGGAGCCTTGCAGCTTGATGTAGCTGATCATCCTCTTGGAAAGATCGAGGTAATCGACCTCGGTTCCCCCGGCGAGCTCCGCCTTGTAGGAATCGCGGATGCGGCTTAGTATGGTGACGATGTTTTCGCGGTAGGTGGAAACGTCGCCGCTGCCGATGAACTCCCGATCCTTGCGCTTGAGCCGCTTTTTGCCCGCCAAACGGCGCATGTGCAGATAGGCCTCCAGCGCCGCGTTGACGCTCGAGCGGAAGGTGTAGGCGAAGCTGTCCTTCGCGATGGCGAGATTGTCGATGGAATCCTCCACCGCCGCGGTAAGCCCGCGCAGTATTTTTTTGCAGTCGTTAGGCGAGGCGGAATCGTCCTTAAAGCTTGGCAGCGCCGCCTCGAGCGCTCCTATGACGGCGCGCTTTTTCACGAGGGAACGGTCGCGCGAGAGCTTGATGGCGTCCTGCACGTCGCAGAGGAATTCGCCCATGAAGCGCTCGTTCATAAAGGCGCGCATTTCATCGTTGAGCGCCTCCGTGCTTTCGGCCTCGCAGGCTTTGCCCGCGTACAGCGTGTAGTAGCCCATTGCAAAAAAGTCGGGCTGCGTTTGCGTAAGCCCCTTTTCGTAAGCGGCCTTGAGTGTTTTGAGCTCCGAACTCACGGCGTTTTTCTCGCCGGTGGAGGCGTAGTCGGCAACGGTGGATTTCAAAAGCTCGAGGGTAGAAGCGAGCGTACCCTTTTTGATAAGGTAGTCGTGGTAGGTCTTATCCGCGTTTTTTACGACCTGCTCGCTGATCTTTTGGGCGACTTCCTTTTTTTGGCCGTTGATGATCTCCACGAGTATGCCGTCGATATCGGAAATACCCGAATCGATCCATTCGCGGGCGGTGTTGTATTCCTTCTCCAGCGCGTTCGACTTCGCGGTGAATTTTTTGAGGATGGCGATCTGCCGTTTTACGCGGGCGGCGGCATCCTGCACGCCCTTTTTGCGAAGCGCCTCAGTCATATCGGCGCTGAGGCGGCGGACGATGCGGTCGAACGCGTGCCGCGCGTCGCGCTGGTTGGACTGGCCGTTGAGGATCATGGCCTCGGTGAGCTGCCGGCCGATCTTCATGATGGGGTTCAGGCTCGAAAACGGGTCCTGAAAGATCATGGAGATGCGGTTGCCGCGGATCAGGTGGAAATCGTCCTCTGGGAGCTTCATCAGGTCCATGCCGTCGAAGAAGATCTCGCCGCTTTCGACGATGGCGTTGCCCGCGAGGATGCCCATGATGGAGCGCGCCGTGACGGATTTGCCGGAGCCCGATTCGCCCACGATCGCCAGCGTTTCGCCCTTGTTCAGATCGAACGATATGCCGCGCACCGCCTTTACCGTGCCGTTGTTCGTGCGGAAGGATATGCGGAGATTTTTCGCTTCAAGCAATTTTTCCATATTCTTATTCCTCCGTTCCTCTCAGCGACGGGTTGAAAGCATCGCGCAGACCGTTGCCGAACAGGTTGAACGAGATCATCAGCAAGGAGATGACCGCAGCCGGGAACATCAAAATGTGCGGGTCGGTCGCAAGGTAGCCCTGGCCGTTGTCGAGCATGGTGCCGAGCGACGTAAGGTCCTTGCTGTTGAAGTTCACGATGCCGAGGTAGCTCAGCGTGGCCTCGGAAAGGATCACGCCCGGGATGCTGAGCGCCGAGCTCGTGATCACCGTACCGATGGCATTGGGGAAAATGTGCTTGAACATGAGCCGCATGTCCTTGGCGCCGAGCGTCCTCGCGGCGAGGATGTATTCCTGGTTTTTAAAGCGGTAAAACTGCGTTCGCACGCTGTAAGCGGTGCCGAGCCAGCCCGTTAGCACGAATGCGAACAAAAGCCCCGAGAAGGTACTCATCTTCCCCGTGTTCACGAAATGGAGCTGTATGAGCGTTGCCGTGACGATGAACGGCAAGCCGTTGATCACGTCGCTGATGCGCTCCATGATGAGGTCCGCCGCGCCGCCGTAGTAGCCCTCGATCGCGCCGTAGGTCGCGCCGATGGAGAAGTTGATCGCGAACACGCACACCGAGAGGATCAGCGAAAGCCTGATGCCGTAGCAGATGCGCACGAGGATGTCGTAGCCCTGCCCGTCGGAGCCCAAGAGGTGCGAGGGGCTGTGCCCGTTCATGTAGAGGAAATAGTTGTAGTAGAGCACGCGCACGGAGCGCATGTTCAAATCGCGCTGCTGGTAATACTGGACGTTGCCGTCCGCGTCGCGAAGGTAGTTATCGACCAGGCCGTGCTCCTCGATCTGATCGAGCTCACGCATCTGCCGGCCGTTTTCATCCACGGGCCAGAGGTTGCCGCCGTGACGGTACCAGAAGTTGGCATCGTCGCGGTTGTTGATGTCGCACCACTCGCTGTTGATATCCACCATCGGGTAAATGACCTGTATGCCTGTTTCCTCCTGCCACGCCATGATATCGTCGTACTTATCCTTGGTCATCTGCAGGTAGGAAAAGCCTATGGTATAGTAGGAGTCTACGCGGTTATCGCGGTACTCCACCCCTTCGTTGGTGTAGATATCGCCCTCGCTGATGATAGGGTAAAACTCGTTTTGCGTACCCTCCTCCCACGTTACGCCGGAGGC
Organism: Eubacteriales bacterium; assembly: GCA_021372675.1. Classification (GTDB taxonomy): domain Bacteria; phylum Bacillota; class Clostridia; order Christensenellales; family CAG-138; genus UBA7707. The sequence goes on along the minus strand of JAJFTZ010000102.1, from coordinate 9,049 downwards.
GTCGCCGTCCGCGGCGCCCATGCCGATGGCGGTGATGTAGACGAGGTATTTGTTGTTCATTTTAAGGGTACGGCCGCCGTCCCAGAACCCGGGCGCGCTCAGCAGGTCGTTCTTGGGCCTGACCTTCGCGTATTTGCCGTCGACATCGTCCATTTTATAGTTGCCCACCAGCGGCCCGAGGATCGCGAAGATTACGACGAGCAAAATGATGACGGCCGCCACCACGGAAGCCTTGTTTTTGCGGAAGCGTATCCACGCGTCCATGAAATAGCCGATGGGCTTCGTTTTATGCTCCACGTCGTGCAGCCTTTCGTTGAGCTGCACGAAGGCGAACTTCTCGGAGGGGATATGCTCGAACTTTTTCTTTTCCATATTACTTTTCCCCCATCCTGATCCTGGGATCGATAAAGCCGTAGCTCAAGTCGATCACGATGATCGAAGCGAGCGTGATGAGCGTATAGAACATGCCGGTCGCGACGAACACGTCGTAATCGAGCATGCGAATGGACTGTATGTAGAGCTTGCCTATGCCGTTCACGACAAAGATCTGCTCGATGATTATGGAGCCTACGAGGACGCCCAAAAACTCGGCGAGGATCATGGGCAAAATAGGCACCATGGCGTTTTGCAGCGCGTGCCGCGCGATGGCCTTGTTTTTCGTGAGGCCCTTGGCGCGCGCAAGCAGCATGTATTCGCTCGTAAGCGCCTCGGTGAGCTCCGCGCGCGTGAAGCGCGCCAAGCCCGCGATGATGCCGAACGAAAGCGAAAGCACGGGCAGCACCATGGAGTTGAGCATGGCTCCGCTGAACCACGAGCCCCCGGCGTCGTACAGCGACGACACCATGACCGGGAACGCGCCCAGCTTAAATCCCATGAAATATTGCAAGAGGAAGGCATATACGAAGCTTGGCACCGATATGAAAAGCATGACGATCGTGGAAATGGCATGATCGAGCCATTTATTTTTAAAGATGGCGGCTACGATGCCCAAGGCGATACCGATCGGAATCGAAAGCAGCACCGAATATACGTTCATAATAACGGTGGGCGGAAGGCGCTTTGCAAGCACGTCGCCTACGCCGCTCATGTAGTCGATCTTCCAGGAAGTGCCCCAATCCCACTTGGTGGCGATGTTGCGCAAATAAATGCCGTATTGTACCATGATGGGCTTATTGTAGCCCAAGGCCTCACGGCGGGCCCTTTCCGTATCAGCCTGCAGGCCCATCATGGGCAGCTCGGGCTGCAAGAGCTTGATGAGCGTGAAGCATATGGTCATGATGATCATAAACGTCAAGAACATCAGCCCTATCCTTTTTAGGATATACTTAAACATTGACATGGGCGGTTCCCTCATCTCTCAACTTGAATTTTTGAGACGACCTTGCGCCGAAAGTCCGGCCGGTCAAAAGCGTTCGGATGGATAGGCTTAACCATATACTCTCGGGGTGTAAAAACACCCCGAGAGTATTTCGTATGGCTGTTTCGCTTTTACACTAGCACAAGCGCAAGGCTTATTCGTAGTTGAGCGTGCCGCCCTGGTCGGCAACGTATTTATCCCACTCGGCGTCAGAGTAGTTGTAGGTCATCAGGCGGATTCCGCCGTAGTCGTACATGATGTTGTAAGTGAGCGTCGCGAACTGGATCTGCTTGGAGAACAGAGAGCCGGTCGTGTACGTGGCCACCGGGATGCACTGGCCGGCCATGACGATGCCGCTCTCGAGCCAGCTCAGGATCGCAAGCTTATCCTCAGGATCGGCATAGGTGCCGTCGTTGATGGACTTCGCCCAATACTGGAAGGTCTGCTCAACCGTTTCGGCGGTGCCGTCGTGGTTGAAGTCATAGGTGATGGTGAGCTTCTCCTTGGTCGGATCCCAGCCGTTGGACTCGTGGATCTTTGCAAGGCCGCCCATGTAGTCGGGTTCACAGTACACGCGGATGGTGGAGAACGGGTAGAACGCCGCTCCGCCCCATGCGCCGCGGATCATCTCGACCTTGCCGGAGGCAACGTCGTCGTATCTGCTGGACGAACCGCTCATGAACTTGAAGGTGATCTTGCCCTCGAGCCCGGTTCCCTTCGTGGCGGCGGTCACAAACTCGTTCAGGAGGTCCTGCTGGCGGGTGTCGTCGGCGGTCAGAGAGGACGCCGCGGAGCACATGCAGGTGATGTTGATAGCCTGGCCGTCGGTGTAGAGGCCGTCGGCGATCGCCTTCTCATACACGCTCTGGAAGAGAGCCTTCGCGGCTTCCACGTCGTAGCCGGTAACGGCTGCGTAGGCTTCATCCACGGTGGCGTAGGTCTTGCCAGCGCCGTATTCGATGCCGTAGATTCTAAGCACGGCTTCCTTGGCCTGCGTGGTGTTGCGGTACTGGGACTCAGCGTCGTTTTCGATGTTGTAGTAGTAGAGGTTGTTGAGCAGGAAGTAAGCGGGCTTGAACGCCGAGGTGGCTTCCGCCGCGAACCTGGCCCTGTCGATGGAGAACGAGATCGCCTTGCGGAAATCGTCGTAGCTCAAAATCCTCTTGTTCGCACCGTCGCCGGCCTCATCCTCAAGGGAGGTCAAGGACTCGAGCGAGGTGGCGAAAATGAAGCGCATGGTGAAGGTTTCATCCGTCTTAAGCAGGTAATCACTCATGCGGTAGGTCGGCATATCGTCGGAGGTAAGGTCCACTTCATCAAGCTTGCCCTGGTTGAAGAGCTGGAGCTGGGTGTTGTGGTCGCCGATGATATCGACCTTCACCATGTCGGTCATGTACTGGCCCTCATGCTTGCCATCCTTGTAGCCGTACCAGTTCTCGTTGCGATCCAACACGAACTGCTTGTCGACTTCAAAGCTCACGATTTTGTACGGGCCGAAGGACATGGTGGTCTCGGCGCTGGTGCAGTAATCGGTGGCGACGAGGCTTTCCACGGTCTTCTTGTTGGCCTCGTACAGCTTCTCGTTGACGAGCCAGGTGCTGGTGGAAGCGACCGCGAAGTAGAACCACGTGGTGGGATCCTGCAGGATGTAGGTAAGCTGATATTCGCCGGTCTTCAGAAGGCCGACCTTCTCCCACGGGGTGACCTCGTACACGCCGTTCTGGTACACGGCATAGTACGCAAGGTTCGACTCGGGCTCGTTGCCCCAATCGTCGGAGGTGATGAAGCCCTTGAGCAGCCCGATGGTCTCGTCGGTCACGGGAACCATACCGTCCGCATCGGCGAGAGCTTCGAGGGCGGCGTAGGACTCTTCAAAGTACTGGGAATAATCGCCCAAAGCGTCGCCGCCAAGATAGTTCGACGGAGCGGTAAGGGCAAAGCGGAGCGCGGTGCCGTCGGCGGCGGTATACTGGCCGTCCGCGCCGAGCACCCAAGTGGAATACTCGTGCACGAGAGCGGTGCCGTCGGTGCTGTTGTCGGCCCACATCGGCTGGCCGGCTTTGTCGTTGTTATAGTACGCCTGCGCGTTCTGGAGCGCGGCGTCACCGACGAAGTAGGAGTTGGCGCGGTAGTTCTTCATCGCCGGGTCGAGAAGCTGCTGCATCGAGTAGATGTAGGAATCGGCGTTGATGGGCGTGCCGTCCTCCCAGCAGACATCCGGGTTAAGGTCGATCTGGTAGACCCTGTTCTCGGTTTCGGTGATGCCCCAGGCATCCTTGTCGGCGAAGGTAGCGGTGATATCCGTAATGGCGGTCGCGGCCTCGTAGACCCACTCGTAATTCACGCCGTCGGGCGCGATCGAGATATCGATAAAGGGCGCGGTGATGTACGGACGGAGCCAGTCTTCGTTATCCATCTGCCATGCGTGGGGGTTCCAGTTGATGGGACTTGCACCCATAACGCTGTTGTAAGTATACGTAGGCGTTTCTGCGGGGGTCGACGTATCGACCGGTGCGGAGCTATCCCCCGGCGCCGCGGTATTGCCGGGCTGCGTGGTCGGCTGGCAGGCAGCGACCGCGAGAAGAACGGACAAAACCATCATAACGGCGAGCAGTTGGGACAACCATTTCTTCATCATTATGTTTCTCCTCCTTATATTCTTAGATTTCAGCGGTGAAATCTATAGAGGCATTATAGCTTAGCGTTTCATGGGGTGTCAAGTTTAGCGTAGACATGCGTATATTTGAAATATAACATAAACCGACCTTTTGCGGTGGCCGTTTTTAGATAATATTCAATATATAATTCGTAAATGCATGTATATCCCCCCTCTCGTTCACAGTTTTTTCTTTGTGCCCTTGCATGCGTATATGGTATAATTCAGTTTAACCATAAATACAGAAAGCGCCGCACGATGAAGCAACGCCGCAACAGAAGAAAAACGCGCCGCAGGCGCGGCAGTTTCAGAGCCTCCAACTGGTTCCCGTTCGCGATGCTCTTCCTTTCGGTGGCGGGCATCCTTGGCGTTGCCGCGCTTGTAGTGTTCGTAGGCCTCCCCAAGGTGCTGCCCTATCTGGGCGTGGAATACCGCGCGCCCTTTTTGCCCGCGCCCACGCCCTCCCCCACCCCCGCGCCCACGCCTACGCCCAACCCCATGGACAGCTTTAACCCCATGGACGCGCAGAGCGAGGTCATCTTCGACGGCTCCACCTCGTACACGTGGTTTGGCGACCCCTATTTTTACAAGGGCACGCTTTTGATCTCGGCGGGCAAGGTGGTGGATACCAAGGCGACCATGACGAGCCTTTATTTTTACTATCCGGACAAGGGCCGCACGGCGGAGGAATTGCCCTATCAGCTCAAAAACAAGCACTTCATGTATGCGCGCTTCAACGACGACTGGATCGTATACCTCGACGCCAAGCTCGACGGCGGCGGCTTCGTCACGGTGGTCGACCGCTCCGAGCCCGGCGCCGCGCCTATAATTATTAAAGAAGTCTTCGCCGGACAGCCCGAGCTGATGCTCGACGGGAACTATCTCGCCTGGACGGAGCGCACCGGCTCCAAAATGGATAAGCTTTTCGTGTGCGACCTTAAAAGCCGCGAGACCACCACGGTACAGATGTTCAACAACAACGTTTACGGGCAGAGCAAGCCCTCGCTCCGAAACGGCGTTTTGATCTGGGCCGATCCCGACGAGGCCGCCGCGGGCGCGACCACGAGCGCCATATGCTCGGTGGCTCTCAATGGTTCTCCCACCGTAAAAACCTACCGCCCCGGCACCTTCGTGCATGACCCGCAAGGCGACGGCACCTATACCGCGTGGCTCGACGGCTGCCACGGCCCCGATACGCGCCTATACTACTGCAAGGGCAACGGCTCGGCCGTAGAGGTCGATTCCGGTGTGGTCGATTTCGGCCTCGGCGGCGGCTTCGTCGCCTACTCGAAGGAATCCGCCATCTACGTCTACAAGTTCGGCGAGCGTAAAGCCTACCGCATCACGCCCGAAAAGGAGCTTGCGCAGTTCCTCGGCGTGTCCGACGGCAAGGTGCTGTGGATGGACGTTACGACGCGGGAGCGGGATATCGTAAAGTTTGCACCGATACCGTAGGCCGCGTAAATGGCCCGCGGCTGTTTATGCGAGATCCTTCGGGGTTTCGCACCTCCGCCTGCCGCGCACCGCAACGCGCGCGGCGAACCTTACTCGCCCGCACGGCACAACGAAAGGATACTATGTCCAAACCGGCAAAAAGCATTTACGTCTGCGGCGAATGTGGCTACGAAAGCGCAAAATGGCTTGGGAAATGCCCAGCCTGCGATAGCTGGAACACCATGGTGGAGGAGGCGCCGGTCGCGGAGCGCGCTTCCGCCCCGTCTGCGCGCGCCGCGGCCGTTCCGCTTTCGAAGGTGGACAGCGCGAGCGCCAGCCGCGTTTCTACGGGCATGGAGGAGTTCGACCGCGTGCTCGGCGGCGGCATCGTGGCGGGCAGCACCGTGCTTTTGGGCGGCGACCCCGGCATAGGCAAATCCACGCTTCTCATGCAGATGGCGGCCCGCCTTGCGCATATAGGCAAGGTTCTATACGTGACGGGCGAGGAATCCGCCCCGCAGCTCAAGCTTCGCGCGGAGCGCCTCGGCGTAACGGGCGATATGCTTTTGCTCGCGGAAACGGACCTTTCCGCCGTGGAGGACGAATTTGAACGCGTGCGCCCCGCGTGCCTCATCATCGATTCCATTCAAACCATGCTTTGCCCGGAGCTTAACAGCGTGCCCGGCAGCGTGAGCCAGGTGCGCGAAGCGACCTCCGTTTTAACGCGCCTCGCCAAAACGAGCGGCTGCGCGGCATTCATCGTAGGCCATGTGACCAAGGAAGGGGCGATTGCGGGCCCGCGCGTGCTCGAGCACATCGTGGATACGGTGCTGTATTTCGAAGGCGACCGCAACGACGCGTTTCGGCTGCTCCGCGCGGTAAAAAACCGCTTCGGCTCCACCAACGAGATCGGCGTGTTCGAAATGCGCGATACGGGCATGGCGGAGGTGAAGGACCCGAGCGCTCTGTTTTTAAGCGGCACCAACGCGGCGGGCTGCGCCGTGACCTGCGCGCTCGAGGGCACGCGCCCCATGCTCGTGGAGGTGCAGGCGCTTTTAAGCGCCTCTCCCTTCAACAACCCGCGCCGCATGGCGGCGGGCGTGGACGGCAGCCGCCTCTCGCTTCTGCTTGCGGTGCTCGAAAAAAAGGCGGGGCTCCGCTTTTACGACAAGGACGTTTATGTGAATGTTGTGGGTGGGCTGAGACTCGACGAGCGCGCGGGCGACCTCGCCGTGGCGATGTGCATCGTTTCGGCGCTTTTCGACGCGGCGCTCCCGCCGAACACGGCGTTCATCGGCGAGCTCGCCCTAACGGGCGAGGTGCGCGGGGTGAGCCGTATCGAAAAGCGCGTGCAGGAATGCGCGCGGCTGGGCTTTACGAGCATTGTGCTCCCCAAAACCGACGCGAAGCTCAAGGCGGACGGCGCAAAGCTCCTCCGCGTGAAAAGCATCGCGGAGGCTGTAAAGCTCCTCGCGCAGCCGGAAGCGTAGCGCAAGAATTAATAAAACAAGAAGTTTCCCTTCCGAAAGGCAGGATATCCCATGGAATACGCCCTCCCCCGCGGCCTTTTTGCGCGCTTCAAGCGCACCTTCATCGGGGACAAGGCTTTTTACCGCACGGTTCTCGTGCTCATTCTGCCCGTGGTGGTGCAGAATTTAGCGTCGAACTCGGTCATCCTCTTAAACAACATCATGGTGGGCTCGATCGGTACGCTGAACATGTCGGGCGTGGCCATCGCCAACCAACTCATCTTCGTGTTCAACCTGACGATCTTCGGCGCAATCTCGGGCGCGGGCATCTACGGCGCGCAGTTTGCGGGCGCGTGCGATTGGGAGGGCTTTCGAAAAACCTTCCGCTTCAAGCTGCTCGTTGCGCTCGCCATCACCGCCGCGGGCGCGGCTATTTTGTATTTCTTCTCGGATACGCTCATCTCCCTCTACCTCACGGGCGAGGGCAGCGCCGCCGACGCCGCGGCCATGCTCGGGTATGGCAAGCAGTACATGCACATCATGCTGTGGGGGCTTTTGCCCTACGCTCTCACGCAGTGTTACAGCGGGTCGCTTCGCGAAACGGGCGACACGCTGCCTCCCATGGTGGCGAGCGTCACCGCCGTATTCACGGACCTTACCCTTAATTTCCTTCTTATTCAGGGCAGGTTCGGCCTGCCCGCGCTCGGCGTGCGTGGCGCCGCGATCGCCACGGTGACGAGCCGCCTCATCGAGCTTAGCATTCTTCTGCTATGGACGCACTCGAACCATAAAAAGTTCTTTTTCATGGAAGGGCTGTACAAGTCGCTCCGCATCGGCAAGGAGCTTGCCCTGAGCATTGCCGGTAAAAGCCTGCCCTTGCTTTTGAACGAGCTTCTTTGGGCGGTCGGCGTCACCACGCTCACGCAGATATTTTCGACGCGCGGGCTTATCGTGGTGGCGGGGCTCAATATCGCGAGCACCATCAGCAACCTGTTCAACGTGTTTTTCCTCTCGATGGGTTCCGCCGTGGCCGTAATGATAGGGCAGGCGCTCGGCGCAAACGATATTCCGCGCGCGCGGAGCTACGTATGGAAGCTTTTGTTTTTCAGCATCAGCATCTGCGTGTTTTTCGGCTCGGCGCTGGCTTTAAGCGCCCACGCCATCCCCAACGTTTACAACACGGAACCCGAGGTACGCCGCCTAGCCACGGCATTCATCCGCACAAGCGCGATGTACATGGCCTTTAGCGCAACCTCCCACTGCTGCTATTTCACGATACGCTCCGGCGGCAAGACCTTCCTGACCATGCTGTTCGACAGCGTGTTTTCCTGGGTCGTCTGCGTACCCTACACGTACCTGATGGTGCACCATACGCTCCTCCCCATCGACCTTCTTTACCCGCTCTGCAACCTGACCGAGGCCGTGAAATGCGCCATCGGCCTGATCGTTGTGCGCACGGGCTATTGGGCGCGGAACATGACCGGCGCCCCGGGCGGCGGCGAGCCCGCGGAGCAGGAAGCGGGCGGCGCCTTACCGGAGGCCCTATAGCGAAACGGTTTGCCGGCCGCGTAAAAATGCCGCCGCACGCCGCTTTTTGCGCGCTTGCCACGCGCCGCTTGGAATGCTATAATCTTTCATGCGGCCCGTTTAGCCGAAAAAAGTATACGTTATGCGCTCGTAGCTCAGCTGGATAGAGCGTTGGACTCCGGATCCAAAGGTCGGAGGTTCGAATCATATCAAGCGCGCCGCGTTTCCCCCATATGGCCTGCGAAATCATCGGCTTAGATCCGTTTTAGGGCTGAGTCCATTTTGCCTGCGTTTGCCCAGATTTGCCCCTGTTTTCCCTCTGACGTAGCACAAATCTGACCCAAACTATTCGGGCCAAGATACGGGGGGCAGGTCACGGGGACTCGCTCGTTGTTATTGAGTAGACCATAGCGTCACCGTCCATAGTCCGCGCAGACGCAGGAGTTGTCAGCCCCCGTTCAATCTTGTAAATGAGCCGGGGACGAATAATCGTATAATCCCATATAAAGGAACCAGCCTGATGGAAGACCTTGAAGCCGTCGTCCGCTGCCTCGAAGGAGAAAAGGACGCGTTCGAGTTCCTGGTAAGGAAATATCAGGCCCCCCT
>JAJFTZ010000081.1 GCA_021372675.1 Eubacteriales bacterium | reverse complement strand
CGCGCCGCCATCGAAAGGCTTAAAAACGCCCAAGGCATCCTTCGCGAAAAGGGCCTGTTCAGGCTGACGCTCTCCGAAAAGGCGGGGGGCTTGGGCATCGTGAGCGCGGGCGCCGTGAACATATGCGTGGACGAGGGCATCGCGCTCGCCAATTCCCTCGGGTGCGCCGTTTCGGCCCCGTCCGTTTTAAAGTCCGCCACCGCCGTGCCGTACCCCGATAAGGAGCTTGAGAAAATCGCGGAGTATTGCTCCACGGTCGTGGTGCTCGAGGAGCTCGAGCCGTATGTGGAGCGGGAGCTTTACGTGACCGCGCAGCGGCTCGGCAAGAATTTGCGCATCGTAGGCAAGCTCGACGGCACCCTGAGCCGCATCGGCGCGTACGACGCGCTCACCTGCGCGAAGGCGCTGTGCGCCGCGCAAGGCGTAAGCTTCCCCGAGGAAAAGCTTCGCCTCGGCGCGGAGGCGGCGGCGCTCGCCATGCCGCGCCCCATCACCTGCTGCGCGGGCTGCCCGCACCGGGGCACCTTCATGTCCGTCAACGCGGGCGTGCGCAAAGCGGGCTACAAAAAGGACGACGTGATCGTAACGGGCGACATCGGCTGCACCATCCTCGGCATGAACCCGCCGTTCGACACGGTGTGGACGGAGCTTTCCATGGGCGCCTCCATCCCCATCGCCCACGGCTTTTTATGCGCGGGCGCGGACAAACCCTTGATCGCCACCATCGGCGATTCCACGTTTTTGCACGCGGGCATCCCGGGGCTTTTAAACGCCGTGCAGCACAACATCGACCTTACGGTCATCATCATGGACAACGGCTGGACGGCCATGACCGGCATGCAGGAGAACCCCAACACCAAAACAGAATTTCAAAAGCGCGGCTGCCGCAGCATCGACCTCGAAGCGATGGTGCGCGCCATGGGCGTGGATCACCTGACCGTGGTCGATCCCTACGACCAGCCCGCCACGACGCAGGCAGTCATCGACGCGTTGGCAAAAAAGGGCGTGAAGGTCATCCTCGCGCGCCGCGAATGCGCCATACAAAGTAACCGCCGCGGCATCAAGTACAACCACGTGCACGTGAACAAGGAAAAGTGCGTCCTCTGCAAAACCTGTATCCGCATTACGGGCTGCCCCGCGCTCAGCTTGGGCGAGGGCGCGGTCGAGATCGACCAAAGCCTTTGCAACGGCTGCACGCTCTGCTTGCAGACCTGCCCCAAGGCGGCCATAGAAAAGGAGGCGCGTTAAAGCATGAAGGAGCTTGATATCTACATCGCGGGCTTAGGCGGCCAAGGCATTTTGACCATCGGCGAGCTTTTGACGGAGGCCGCGCACCACAAGGGCATGTATGCGAGCTTCTACCCCACCAAGGGCATGAGCCAGCGCGGCGGCTTTGTGCAGGGGCAGCTCCGCCTCGGGCGCGAATGCGCCGGGCAGTGCATCCCCCTTATGGGCGCGGACGTGGCCGTCGCCATGGAACGCTCCGAGGCGCTCAAGGCCATACGCTACCTCAAGAGCGGCGCGGATTTTCTGCTGTTCGACTCCGTGTGGCCTACCGCCGCCATGCTTTTGAACAAGGCCGAATACCCCTCGCTCGAGCTTGTGAAGGAAAAGATACTCGGCGCGGGCGCGAGGCTCGTTCTTTTAAGCGAGGACGCCCTCCCCGTGCACAACGGCAAAAAGGCGCGCGCAAACATGGTGCTCCTGGGCGCGATGCTTAAATATACGAAGCTGAGCGGCTTCTTCTCGTTTTCGGAGGCCGACGAGACCTCGCGGCGCTTCTTCTCGCGCGGCGCGGAGGAAAACGCGTTTTCCCTCAGCGCGGGCTACGAGGGAGCGGCCGAGATCACCGAGGCGCGCTGAACCCGAAAAAGCAAATCAAGGCAGAGACCCGCCGCGCGCTGCGCGGCGGCCCTTTTTTTAACCTGCCTTTCGTTATTCTTGAAAAAGGATAACCACCTTTTCACCCCTTCCGTTATAATTAAAGCGGCATCTATAAGGGTTCGCGTTGTTTTTTTCCTTTTCCGTTTATGCACCGGCAAGGAGGGCGTCATGGAATTCAAGGAGCTGGAATCCCTCGTCACCATCGCCAAGGTCAAAAGCTTTTCAAAGGCGGCGTCTCAGCTTTTTTTGACGCAGCCCGCCTTGAGCAAC
>JAJFTZ010000063.1 GCA_021372675.1 Eubacteriales bacterium | reverse complement strand
GACGCGTTTTTGCACATGAAGGCCCTCGATCCCATGGGGAACGATCTTGTGATACGCTACGAGGATTATCCCGATAAATACCTGTTTGCCGATCCCAACGCATAAAAAACGAGCCGGGACTTTGCCCGGCTCGTTTTGCATCGTTTGCCGTTTATGGATTGGCCTTTTTCACGGAGATGCGCTTCACGAGAAGCAGTAGCAGCGCGCCCACCACGAGGAAGAGCACGATGGAGCCGATTGCCCAGTAAAGCCCGTACTGCTCGGCGAGCATGGAATCGAGGCCGTGGTTGGAGTACCAGTTGTGCATGCGGTAGGAGAGGGTGCTGAAGACCAACGGCCCCACGAAGGTGGAGGTTCTGCCGGCCACGGAAAGGAAGCCGTAAAACTCGGCGGCCTTATTTTCGGGCGCAAGCTGGCTCACCATCGTACGGCTGACGGCCTGCGCGCCGGAGAGCGCGAAGCCCGCGACGAAGCCGATCGCGAAGAACAAGATAAGATCGTGCACGAAGAACAAAGCCGCGATCGAGGCGATTAAAATCACCAGCGAGAGGAGGATGGAATCCTTGCTGCTCTTTTTATCGGATATTTTGCCGAAGAGCAAGGCGCCCAACGCGCCCGAAAGCTGTATCACGATCACGAACAGGATAAGCTGCGTCTGCCCCATGCCGAACAGCGTCGCGCCGATGATGGCGGCAAAGTCCATCAGCATCATAATGCCGTCGTTGTAGATCAAAAAGGCGATGGTGTACTTGCCGAATTCCTTGTATTGCTTTACGGAGCGGAAGGTCTGCGCGAGCTTCCCAAAAGCGTGCTTCACAACGTTTTCGCCCTCGGGGAGCCGCTCAGCCTCGTGCTTTTCCTTGACCCACAAAAAGGTGGGAACGGAGGAGGCGAGGTAGAACACGGCGGTGATCAAAAACGCGTAGGGGATCATTTCGTTGCCGATGAGCTGTATGGGCGCAAGCACGATGAGGAGCGCCACGATGCCGCCGATCATGCCGATGGCCCATCCCTTGCCCGATACGAAGCCGACCGACTCGGGGGTGGAAATATCCGTCAAAAGGGCGTCATAAAACACCTGCGAGGCGCGGTAGCCGATCTCCGCGAGGATGAAAAAGAGCATCCCGGTAAACACGTCGCCCTTGCCCACAAAGAACAAAAGCGCCGTAAAGACCACCGAAAGGCCGGTAAAAATTATGAGGAACCTTTTTTTCGATTTGGTGAAATCCGCGATGGCGCCGAGAACGGGGGATACGATCGCGACGAGAACGGCCGCGATGCCCACCGAAATGCCCCAGAGCCGCGTGCCCTCCGCGCCGCCGACGACGGCGTTTTTGAAGTAGGCGGAGTATACCGCGAGGAGCACCACGGAGGCGTAGGCGGAATTTCCGAAATCGTAAAAATACCAGGAGCGGCGGGCTTTTTTATTGCCCTCTTCAAATTGCTCTTTCATAGGCGTCTCCAGTCAGTGACAAATAATAGATAATTAATGAAGTTCCACGTATACTATCATACCTAAGTTTTTTGGAGTTAGCAAGAAAAAAACAAGGAAAAAGCATATTGCTAAATGCTCTCAGAGCGCAACGCGAAACCCCGCTTCCCGCCTCCCCGCAACGGCGCCGCAGTCGTTTTTAAACGCCGAAGCGCCGAGCTTTTCGAGCATGGCCTCCGTTTCCGGTCTCAAGGCGTTCAGGCCGCGAAGTACGGCCATAACGATGTTCGGCCACGCGTCCTCGCTGCCGCTTTCCACCTTAAAGGCGACGCCTAAGCCCTCTTTTTTCAAGCCCAGCCCGTAAACGCCCGCCGCGCCGCCCTTGGCGATCAGGTTTTCGTCCTCGTTGATGTGCCCGCACAAAAAGCCCGTGCCGCGCATCATCCTAGGGTTTTGGTTGATCCGCGGCACGAAGCGCGCGGCGGCGCTTGCGAGCGCGTCGTCCTTGATACCGCCGGGACAGGCGAGGTTTTTGTAAGCCGTGGCGATGCCCTTTACGGGAACCGCAAAGACCGGCACGCCGCAGCCGTCCACGCCGTCCGCCGCGATAGGGTGCTCGCCGACCGTTTCGATCGCCCTTCGCACCGCCGCGTCCGCGGCGCCGCCCGCTTTCCAATAATCCTTAATATCCGCGCCCGCGTGCCTTTGCACGAGCATGAGCGCGGCGTGCTTGCCCGCGCAGTTGTGGTAGAGCCTGCGCCTTATAAGCCCGGCGTTAAGCCGCGCCTCGTTGCTTAAAACATGCGCCGGGAAGGAGGGCTGCATGATAAGATCGTCCTCCTTTAGCCCCGCCTTTTGAAAAATGCTCTCGAGCGCCTCCATATGAAAAGGCTCCCCCGTGTGGGAGCCGGCGAAAATAACGCTTTCGCGCTCCGTGATGCCGTATGCCTCATCGAGTCGGGCGGCGATGGCGGGTAGCGCCTGGATGGGTTTGGAGGCGGACCGGTAAAAAACGACCGCTTCGGGGTCGCCGACGCTGAAAACCACGCGGCCCGTTTTGTCCACGATCGCCAAATGCCCCCTGTGCACGTTGTCCAACGCGTTCCCGCGATATTCCCTTGTTAAAACGCCGGAATCCATTTTGTGATCTCCCATACTTATTAAGACATGCAAGCGCCGGCCGCGGCCGCTCGCTTTTATTTTACCCCCAAACGCGCGCGGCGGCAAGCGCGGCAAGGCCGCGGCCGTTGCCACCCCGCGGCTTTTATACTATAATAAAAAGACAAAATAACGGCATTTCCTTACGATAAGCATACAGGGGTTATTGATGAAGAATTACAAAGCCATGATCGTGGACGACGAGGCGGAGGTGCGCGAGGGCATTGTCGCCCGGCTCGATTGGGAGGCGCTCGGCTTCGAGGTCGTCGCCGAGGCCGAAAACGGCTTGGAGGCGATCGAAAAGGCCGAGGCGAACGAGGTGGAGTTGCTGCTGACGGATATCAAAATGCCCTTCATGGATGGGCTGACGATGATCGCGGAGTTTCGCACGCTGCATCCGAGCGCAAAGGTCGTGATCCTTTCCGGCTTCGACGACGCGGACTACGCGCGGCAGGCCATCAAGCTCGGCGTAACCGAGTACGCTTTAAAGCCCGTCAACGCGGAGGAGCTTGCCGAGGTCATTTCGCGCATGAAGGCGCAGCTCGACCGCGAATACGGCGAAAAGCTCGACATCGCCGCGCTCAGGGAAAAATACGAACGCGCGCTCCCCGTGATGAAGGAGCGCTTTTTGAGCGAGCTTTTGTGGCGGCGGATGAGCGCGGCGGAGATCGCCGCGGGCGTCGCCGCCTACGATCTGGAGATCGACGCCGCGCCGGGCAAGCTCGTGCTCGTGTTCGATATCGCGGCGCGCGGCGCGCGAGAGCAGCCCATCGAGGGCGATCTCGTTCCTATTTCCATCTCGCAGCTCGTCGAGGAAACCTTAAGCGGCCGCTGCCGCACGGCGCTTTGCCCCGGGCTTTCGCAGATCGTCGCCATAACGGCGTGGGAGGGGGCCGACCCCGTGAGCCGCGCGGTGTTGTTAGGCAACGATATCGCCGCGCGCTGCAAGCGCATTTTGGACGTGCGCGTCACCTGCGGCGTGAGCAAACGCTACGATTCGCTCACGGGTACGCCCGACGCTTATACGGAGGCGCGAAACGCCCTCGAGTATCGCGGGGAACCGGGGCTTGGCCGCGCGATCTACATCGGCGACGCCGAAACGGGCGGCTCTCAGGGCAATATTTTGGATGAACGCAACGAAAGGCTCCTCCTTAACGCCGTGCGTGCGGGTTCCTTCGCGCAGATGGCGGAGGTAGCCGAAGGGCTTGCGCTTGCGCTCGAAAGCCTCGGGGCGGATTCGTGGCAGAGGCAGGCGTATCTCGTTTCTTTGTGCAATTCGTTCAACCGCATCGTGATGCAGTACGGCCTTTCGGGCGAGGCGGAGCTGACCGAGCGCATCGCCTCGCGCATGGGGACGGTGATCGAGCCGGAAGGCGTGCGCGCGTGGCTCACGGAGGTGTGTACCGCGCTGTCCGGCTGCGTCACGCGGCGCCGCGAGAGCGCGCCGAAGCTCCTCGCGGAAAAGGCCGCGCGCTTCATTGCGGAGCGGTACGGGGAATCCTCCCTTTCGGCGGAGGACGTTTGCGCGCACCTGCACGTTTCCCGCTCGTACTTTTTCGAGGTGTTTAAAAAGGAGATGGGCCGCAGCTTCGTGCAGTATCTTACCGACGTGCGCATGGAGCGCGCGCTCGACCTGTTGCGCGACCCAGAGATGAAAACCATCACCGTCGCGTACGCGGTGGGCTACGAGGAACCGAATTATTTTTCGCACGTCTTCAAGCGCCGCTTCGGTGTAACGCCCGCGCGCTTCAGAAGGCAGGAAACGGGCGCGGTATGAAAGCGCGGGCGGGCCTGATCAGGCGTTTTTTAGCGGGCTTTTCGCGGGGCAGCATACGCTACTCGGTGTTCATCAGCTTCACCGTTTCGGCGCTCATCGCCATCGTGCTTTCGGGCCTCACGTTTTACGCGCGCTTTTCGAGCCAGCTCCAATCCAATGTGCGCAGCGAAAACCAGCAGCTCGTCGAGCAGGTGAACCAATCCCTCAACTCGTATCTGCGCAGCATGATACGCCTTTCGGACTCGCTCGGCTACGGCGTTATCAAAAATACGGACCTCGAGGCCAATTCCATCGACGAAAAGCTGCAGCTTCTTTATGACAACAACACCAACCTTGTGGAGAACATCGTGCTTTTCAACGCCTCGGGCGCCGCGCTCGCCACGGCGCCGCCCGCCACGCTCAAAAAGGGCGTGGACGTGACGCAAAGCGAGTGGTTCACGCGCGCGCTCGAGCAAACGGAAAACCTGCATTTTTCAAACCCCACGGTGCAGAACATGTTTGTGAGCTCCGAGGGGAGCTACAGCTATGTCGTTTCCCTCTCCTGCGCGGTGGAGCTTACCTACGGCACGCGCACGGAGCAGGGCGTGCTTCTTATCACGCTCAAATACGGCGGGCTTTCGGAGCTTTTCTCCAACGCCTCGCTGATCAACGGCGGCTACATCTACCTGATGAGCTCGGACGGCGCCATACTCTACCATCCCAAGCAGCAGCTCATCGCGACCGGGCGCTACCATGAGGACAGCGCCGCGGCCGCAGCCCTCCCGGACGGGTTTTACACGGCGGAAAGCGGTGAGCGCCAAAGCACGCTCATCATACGCTCGGCGGGCTACACGGGTTGGAAGGTGGTAGGCGTAATCCCCCAGGTCGGCCTCACGCTCGACAGCGCGCGCGACTTTCTGTTTTTAGCCATGATCTTCCTCGTCTATTTCGAGGCGCTGGTGCTCATAAACTCCCTCATCTCCACGCGCCTCACGCGCCCCATACAGCAGCTTGAAAACTCCGTAAGGGGACTGGAGCGCGGTGAGGAGGCGGCGATCTACATCGGCGGCTCCTACGAGGTGCAGCACCTCGGGCGCTCCGTGCAGCAGATGGTGGATCAGATGCGCAAGCTCACCGACGACATCGTGCGCGAGCACGAGGAAAAGCAGCGCCACGAGCTCGACGCGCTGCAGGCGCAGATCAACCCGCACTTCCTCTACAACACGCTCGATATCATCGTGTGGATGATCGAGCGCAACAAGCCCGAGGAGGCCGTGCGCATCGTGACGGCGCTCGCGCGGCTTTTCCGCATAAGCCTGAGCAAGGGTAAAAATTTCATCCCCGTGCGGGACGAGCTCGAGCATACGCGCAACTACCTCACCATACAGCAGATGCGCTACAAGGATAAGTTCACCTATTCCATCAACGCGCCTGAGGACGCGCTCGACCTTGCCGTAATAAAGCTCGTGGTGCAGCCCGTCGTTGAAAATGCCATTTACCACAGCATGGATTTTATGGATGGCGACGGCGAGATACGCGTGGACGTGCGCGTCGAGGGAAACGACCTTTACATTTCGGTTTCCGACAACGGCATAGGCATGCCGCAGGAGCTTGTGGATAAGATACTCGCGGAGCATTTTCCGATCTCCAAGGGCTCCGGCGTGGGGCTTAAAAACGTGAACGAGCGCATCAAGCTCTACGCGGGCGACGCATACGGCGTTATCATAAAAAGCGAGCTGGACGTGGGCACCACCATCACGCTGCATCTGCCCGCGAGGCAGTATTCGGAGGGGGAGGCGAGGTAGCTTGGGCAATACGGAAAAAAGGATATTCTTTGGCATGCTGGCGCTTCTCGCGCTCGTTTCCGCACTCTATTTCTACCAGTCGCTTGCCTCCGCGCGGCAGGTCGAGGTCTACGGCGTTTCTGTGATTTTGTGCGGCGCGGGCGAGAACTTCGAAAAGGGGCTTAACGGCGCGGCGCTCGAGAGCAACGCCGACCTTCACATCGTGCGCGTTTACGACCCCTCCGCGGCCGTACAGACGGCCGCGCTCGAGCGCGAGCTCAAAAACGGCGCGAACGCCGTAATTCTCTACCGCGCGGACGCCCGGGGCCTTCGCGCGTGGCTCGAAAAAAACGGCGCGCAGACCCCGCTCGTGTTCGTGGGGGACGAGGCGTTTTCACAAAAAGGCGTGAGCAGCGTATCGCTCAACGCAGCGGCGCAGGCCGCGGCGCTCGTTGAAGAAATGCAAAAGCAGCCCAACAGGAGCGTTTATCTCGTGGAAAAGGGCGACGAGGGCGGGCGCGCCGAGGCGCTCGCCGCCGCGCTTACAGCCGCGGGCTTCAGCTTCGACCCGATTGACGCCGACGAGGTCGGCGCGCTTTTGAACGGCCGCGTCTACGCCGCGGCAAGCCCCGCCGCCGCGCAAGCGCTTTTGGCGGTGTGGAACGAGGGCGCGCTCCTCTACGGCATGGGCTACGACGGCGCGCTCAAGAGCCCGCTCGAGAGCGGGCGCATCGCGGCGCTCGCCCTCGCGAGCGAGTTCGACGCGGGGTATCTCGCGGCGGAGGAGGCCGTTTTGCGCATCGACGGGGAGCGGGCGAAAAGCGCCGCGCTCGAGGCCTTCCTCGCGCGCACCGACAATATGTACGAAGCGCCGATCTCCACCATACTGTTCCCGATCGGATGAGGAGAGGTAATCTGATGAAAAAAGCTTCCGTCCGCCGCTTTCTGGCGGCAGCGCTCGCCCTGACGCTGAGCGCCTCCCTCTGCGCCTGCGACAGCGCCACGGAGAGGGATACCGTAAAAATCGGCGTCAGCGTTTATAAGGGCGACGATACGTTCATCTCCGCCATGATGGAGAGCTTTTCGGCCGCCGCGGCGGCGTTTGAGGAGCAGACGGGCGTGCGCGTCAACATCTCCATCGCCGACGCCAACGAGAGCCAGGCGACGCAGAACGAGCAGATCGAGCGCTTCCTCTCGCTCGATTACGATGTGCTGTGCGTGAACCTCGTGGACCGCACGGACGCGGGCGCTATCATCGACCGCGCGCGGGACGCCGATGTGCCCGTGGTGTTTTTCAACCGCGAACCCGTGCAGGAGGATATGCTCAAGTGGGACCGCATCCTCTATGTGGGGAGCGACGCGCGCGAATCGGCGACGCTCGAGGCCGGGATCGTGATCGGCCGCTGCGAGGCCGACCCGAAAAGCATCGACACCAACGGGGACGGCATCATCCAATACGTTATGCTCGAGGGGGAGCGCAGGCATCAGGACGCGATCATACGCACGGAGGTTTCCGTGGAAACCTTAAAGCTCGCGGGCTTTGAGGTGGAGAAGCTCGACGGCGGCATCGCCAACTGGAGCCGCGATCAGGCCGCGGCGCTTACGGAAACGTATTTGCGCGCTTATGGGGACAGGATCGAGCTCATCATCTGCAACAACGACGATATGGCGCTGGGCGCGGCGGACGCCGTGGAGCGCTTAGGGATGGATTTTAGCAACATCGTGGGCATCGACGGCACGGAAAGGGGCCTCGCCGCCGTGCGGGAGGGGAGGCTTTTGGGCACCGTGGTGATGGACCTGCCCGCGCACGGGAGGGCCATCTTCGAGGCGGCTTACGCCTTCGCCACGGGCGCGGACCCTGCGGATACGCTCGACGTGCTTCCCGATCGCTCGGTGCGCATCCCCATGTACATCGGCACGTGCGAATCCTTGGAGATACGCGATAAAAGGGAGCGAAAGCCGTCGGATGAACCATATGATTTTATTGCTTTTGCGGACGATTTCGCATAGCCGCGGGTAAGGCCTCCGTATTAAAGTTTAGCTAGGACATGCCCGCACGTCTCAAGGCGCATGCCCGCACATCGAAATTAGGAGGAAGAACCATGAAGAAAACCTTAGCAGTTGTGATGGTGCTCGCGATGGCGCTTACCCTGTTTGGCTGCTCTACCGGCGGCACGAAGGGCGAGCTTAATGTGAGCGTATTTTTCTACGACTATTCCGACACCTACATCGGCTCCGTTCGCGCGGCGATGGAGGAGGGCCTCAAGGCCGACAGCATCGCGTACACCTTCTATGACGCGGCAAGCGACCAGTCCAAGCAGACCACCCAGGTCGAAACGGCTCTGACGCAGGGCAGCAACCTCCTCATCGTCAACATCGTGACCACGGGCTCCGACGAGGCCGCCCAGAACATCGTGGACGCCGCCAAGGCGAAGGGCGTTCCCGTGATCTTCTTCAACCGCGAGGTTTCAGACTCCGTCGTGAACAGCTATGAAAAGTGCTGCTTCGTGGGTACGGACGCGGATGAGGCCGGTTACATGCAGGGCCAAATGATCTACGACTTCCTCAAGGCCGAAGGCAACATGGCGAAGTACGACCTCAACGGCGACGGCAAGATCAACTACGTGATGTTCCGCGGCGAGCTCGGCAACGCTGAGGCGTTCGGCCGCACGCTCTACTCGGTCTCCAACGCGAACACGCTCTTTGGCTCCACGGTGCTCGTACCCTCGGCTGCCAACCAGACCGACGCCACGCAGCCCGACGACGGCGTAAGCCCCTATTACCTCTACGGTAACTGGTCCGCCGCCAACGCCAAGAACCTCATGGATACCGCTCTTACCACCTACTCGCTCACCAACGGCGATATCGAGATCATCATCGCCAACAACGACGATCAGGCGCTCGGCGCGATCGAGTCCATGAACGAGAAGGGCTTCAACACCGGCGACGCCGCGGCGAGCTACATCCCCGTGTTCGGCGTGGACGCGACCGCGGTCGCGCAGGATGCCATCGCCAACGGCAAAATGACCGGCACCATCAAGCAGGATGCGGCGGGCATGGCCAACGGCATCATCTTCCTCGCCAAGAACATCGGCGCGGGCAAGGACCTTATGGCCGATACCGGCAGCTTCAACGTGGACGAGGGCGTCGCCAAGATCCGTATCCCGTATGCCATCTTCACGGGCAAGTAAGCATATCCCTTGACGCAAATACGCGATATTTGGTAAATTGAACAAGGCGGGACTGCCTCGGTGTGGCCGCGGCAGTCCCCTCTTTTCAAAGCCCCGCACGCACGCCGCGGGCCGCGCAGATGGGAGAGAGCATGGGCGAATATCTATTGGAAATGCAGCACATCACCAAGGAGTTCCCTGGCGTAAGGGCGCTGGACGACGTGCATCTGAATATCAGGCCGGGTACGGTTCACTCGCTCATGGGCGAGAACGGCGCGGGAAAGTCCACGCTGATGAAATGCCTTTTCGGCATCTACCTCAAGGATGCGGGGCGCATCCTTCTCGACGGGCGGGAGGTCGATTTCCGCTCGCCGCGGCAGGCGCTCGATTCCGGCGTCGCAATGGTGCATCAGGAGCTCAATCAGGTGCACACGCGCCCCGTCATGGAAAACATATGGCTCGGGCGCTTCCCAAAAACGAAGCTCGGCGCGGTGGATCATAAGGAAATGTACCGCCGCACCAAGGCAATTTTCGACGACCTTTCCATAAATGTTGACCCTAAGGCCATTATCCGCACGCTTTCCGTTTCGCAGCGGCAAATGGTGGAGATCGCCAAGGCCGTTTCCTTCAACAGCAGGGTCCTCGTATTCGACGAGCCCACCTCCTCCCTCGCGGAAACCGAGGTGGAGCAGCTTTTCGGCATCATCCGCATGCTTCGCGAGCGCGGCTGCGGCATCATCTATATTTCGCATAAAATGAACGAGATACTTCGCATCTCCGACGAGGTCACCGTGATGCGCGACGGGAAATGGGTCGCCACCACGGACGCCGGGGAGCTTACGATGGAGATTTTGATCCGCCAGATGGTCGGGCGCGAGATCACCAACATCTACCCGGAAAAGGCCAACAAGCCGGGCGGGGTGGTGCTCGAGGTGGAGGGGTTGAACGCCACCTATCTCAACCTCAGGGATATCTCCTTTACGGCGCGGCGCGGGGAAATTTTAGGCTTTGCGGGGCTCGTGGGCGCGGGGCGCACCGAGCTTATGGAAACGCTTTTCGGCGTGGCCACGAAAAAGAGCGGCACGGTAAGGAAAAACGGCAAAGTCATACATAACCGCAACAGCACCGCGGCCATGAAAAACGGCTTCGCGCTCATCACCGAGGAGCGGCGGCAGACGGGCATTTTCGGCGTGCTCGA
>JAJFTZ010000038.1 GCA_021372675.1 Eubacteriales bacterium | reverse complement strand
GATGTTTTGTACGAGCACGCCGCGTCCCGCGAGCGCGGCGTAAACATTATAAAGTACGCCCACCGCGAGCAGGAAAATCTGAAAGCCGTCCGGGATTTCCTGCGTACGCCAATCGATCACCGAAACGGCGAGAAGCGCCGTAGAAAGGCAAAAACCCGCGAGAAGCTCCGCGCTCAACCCGAAACGCAGCGCGCACAACACCCACAAAAGCGCGCTGACACACTCGATCATGGGATAGATCGCCGAAATCTTGGCCTTGCAGCTTTTGCAGCGGCCCCCGAGCGCCGCGTAGGATACGACGGGGATCAACTCGTACCAGCTTAACTTATGGCCGCAGGCGGTGCAATGCGAGGGGGTCTTTACAAATTCCTCGCCGCGCGGCATACGGTAGATCAAAACATTGGTAAAGCTCCCGAACAAAAGCCCGAACAGGCCCGCGAACAGAGACAGCACCCAACCGGGTAAAACGGCGAACGCCAGTGTATCCATATTACTTCCTCTTATGTGCGGTAAGCCCCGCCGGTTTGGCAGGGCTTACCGCTGTAAACTATGTTTTCGTCTGTTAATGCTTGGTAGGCGAATTCATAACGACCTTTACCTGCTGGCCCGCATAGCCGTCGTCGTGCTCCACGACTTGCGCAACGGTCGCGCTGATCTTGTAGCTCAAGCTGCTGAAGCGCACGAAGAACGACGCGGGCACGGGAGATTTATACGGGTTCGTAAATTTGACGATGACCCAACACGGCCCCGCCGCATCCGCTCTGAACGTGCCGTCGGCATTTTGTATGAGACCCTGGCTCGTGCCGGTCACGGTGTAGCCGCTGAGCGCGGCAGCCTTGCCGCCGTTTACGGTTTCGAGCGCGAACGTAAGATTGCTGAACTTCGCCCGCACGTTGAAGGTGAGCAGCACCTTAGCCTCATAATCGCGCCCGCCGCTCACGGTTATAGGCGTGGCGAGCACGGTGACGCTTTTCCCATCCAAGGCGGTAAGCTTTACGTCGGTAACGATAAGGTCTGAGCCCACCAGCATGGTGCCGCCGGAGTTAATCCTCTTGGTCTGCTCCGCCCTCAGGGTCGTCGAGAGCGTGCGCGTGGTGGTTTTGACGTCGAGCTTGCCGTTTGAAACCGTATACACGGTTTTTACAAAGGTTCCGTCGCCATTCTCCGCGATCTTGGTGGCGATAAAGGTATCGTCGTCAAGCTGTTCGATCGTGGTGGTCACATTGCCCACCACGCCCGCCACGAGCGTTACCGTGCCAAGCGTTGACGTGCTGCCGTTAGCCGGAGCATTTCTGAGCACCAGAGTCTGCGTGGCCGCGGTGTAGGTAACGTAATTATCTCTCTGAACGTCGCTGAACTCCGTAACGAAGTAGTTCATTGTACCGGTTCCCGTATACTTTGAGTTGCTATCAGGCCGGGACATGGCGACATTCTCAAGTAAATAGGTGCGGTCTTGACCGTTGATGGTGAATTTGAGGGTAATGTTATAGTTGCTGCCGACCTTTACTACGTTATCCACAGTCGCGCTGAAGCTAACACCGCCGAGCATAACCGTCGCCGAATTGTAGCTCGACTTTGAGTCGGGGCTGCTGTTTTTATTTTTCGTCGAGAGACTCACGGTCGCACTCACTCCCGTGACCGTTGTAAATACATAAGCTTTTGCTTTACCGCTCGAAGTATACGTTAGTCTCAATTCGGAACCGTCGTAACTCGCATTGCTGATTTTGCTGATATCCCCAGTGGTATAAGCTGCTTCGCCCGGCGTCGTTATCGTTCCGAAATACATGATCTTCGTATCCATACCGCTGCCGATAAACACCGCCTTCTGGGCGCCGTTATACGTCGTATTCGTCATAGGAATGTCTTTTTTCTCCGCTATGCTATCCACGAACGCGTAAGGGTAGTTCGGGTTATCCGACGCGGGCCTGAACCACGCCACACAGTCGGAGCTTGTTTCGTAGAGCTTCGGCTCGAGGCTGGCATCGTTCAGCGTTACGGTGTAGAGGAGCCTGACGGGGTCCGGCTTTATCGTGCCGTCCACGGAGACGCAGGGGAGCACGCTGCCCGGTATTTTCCAAACGAGCTCGTGATCGGCGTAGGTGAGCACGATCCTGCTCATATCCGCGTTGTCGCCGGTGTATGTGTAATTGGCACCGCTGCGGGTAAAGGTGTAATCATGGCCTTGGTAACGAACCGTGGCGGTCGCGCTCAAATCGAAGCCCTCGCCTATGGAGTCCGTTATTTTCAGGTAGGAGGTTTCCGCAAGCGAGGGGTCGGTGGGGCCTGCGACGGATTCTTCGATAGGATTGCTCTTTTTAATTTGGTTGATGATATTGGTAAGCGCCGCGCTGAGGCTCGACGTGCTTATATCCGCCGAATACCAGCCATCGGTATAATCAATTTTCATGCTGTTGCGGACGTTTGTATTCGTGACCTTTATGGGTTTATAGTAATTTATCAGCTCCGCCAGTGTATAATCCGTATAGTTTACCCTGGTTTTTTCCGTTACGCTCGTGATGTTTTCGGACGTGGCGTTTAGCGTCGCCAAGGCTTTTTTGGCATTTTCACTGCCGGCCGAATTGATATCGAAGGAGATCGTGTAGATCCTTAAGCCCGAAAGCATCGCCTTTAGATAGGCGGCCTGAAGTATCGTCATGCTGATCTCGTTGCCCGTCGTTGTGCTGCCGTTGCCGCTCGTACCGCTTCCGGTAGGCGCGTTGCCGTAGCTGTTGAGCGCGACCGAGTCGTAATAATACGTGGGTGCGCCATCTGAAAGCAAAATGATGACGGGAATCTCACCCGCGTTGGTACCTGCCTTGAGCGCGTTGAAAGCCACGTTGAGGCCCGCCTGTATGTTCGTGCCTCCGCCGATATCGTTGTTGCTCGACGGAAACACGCTTATTTTACCGCCGTCCGGGTATTGCTCCTCCGACAGCGTAAAGCCTGTGGTCATAAGCGAACGGTTGAGCTTTGCTGTTTTGCCGAACGTAACGAGGCCCACCTTATTGAGGGTGTTGCCCGCGGGTACAAGCGCTTTTACAGCGTCGTTTGCCGCTTTTGCCATATTCGCGCACTTAACTCCCGCCATACTGTTGGACATATCGAGCACGAATATGATGTTGTATTTTCTCAAAACCTGCTCTGTTACCGCAAACTGGCGGCCCAGCGCGGAAATCTCGATGGTCGCGGCGGGGGAATTCCCTTCGGACTTTGCGACGCGATCCACCCACACCTCGCCGTTATCCATGCTGCTTGGCACGGTGGAGGATGCAGTGTCAAAGCCTGTCTTTTCCGTGATCTTTAAGTACTCCGGCCACGCCGCAAGGCTCGACGCCGGCAGCACGCACACGGCGAGCAGCACGGCCAGCAGCGCGGAAGCGAGCCTCATGCCTTTTTTCGTCTTCATTTTATTCCATCCTTTCTAAACGTGAGAAAAACCGTTTTCGTCGTGTTCCTACCATAAACCGGCGGGTCGCCCCGGCCGGCGCAGCTTACTTACGGTTTCGGCGGGGCCGCGGTAAGGCTCGATTCACGCCATGCGTCGATGGTGTAGCGGTCCACCGCCGTGCTCATACGCTCTCCCGCGTTAACGCTTACGGTGTTGATCTGCTCGGTGGCGAGGTCTTCGCCCATAGTGAGCGGGGCTGTCGGCGAGAAGAACCGCCGCGCGATGCGGCTGCCGCTGCTCTCGGGAATAACGGTGGTGCTGCCTGTAACGCCCAAAACTTCCTTTACGGCCTCCGCGCTGTGGATGATCGTGACGCCGCTCTCAATTGTGAGGTTGCCCGTGCATATGACGGCCCCCGTAAACGTGCCGCCGCTCAAATGGAGGTCTCCGTTGGCAAATATGATGCCCCTTGAAACGCCGCCCCCAACGGAAACATTGTTAATGCTGCCGCCGTAATAATGGAAGCCGCCCCAGTCGCGCACGTCCGGCACACCGAAGGAACCGTTGACGAGGCTTGCGACGCTTCGGCCCGCCGTGCCGAAATACTGTGTTTTCGAGAGGAAAATATCCTCCATCTGTGGCTGTACCGCGGCAAAAGCGCTCTCGTTGGCAAGGTACGAGACGGAGTTATCGTCGTAGATGATGTTGCCTTTGTTATCAATTGTTACGCCGAGCGAGTAATAGCTCGCGCCCGACTTTACGCTGATGCCGCTCGAGATACTGTTCTTTTTGAAATTATTCGTAAAGTACGCGATCTTCGCGTTGCGGTCGCTCATCTCGGAGCCGTACAGCATAAAGGGTTCGTCGCTGATGTCCTCGCCGAAGTAGGTGGTGCCGCTGTCGGCGAAATACGCGATGAACGATTCAAGCGTGCGCGCGGTGCCGCTTTCCGCCGTTTGGTAATACACAAGGCGGTGCGGCGACTGTGCAGCGCGAAGCTCGTAAAACGCCGTACCGGGAATGATGTAATTGCCGTCGATGGATATTTCGGAGCCGTCGAGCACGCCGTTGTTGATGACGGCGCTGCTGCCGTTGGGGTTGCCGCCGCCATCCGCAGTGGAACTCATGCCGATGTAGCTGCCGCCCACGGAGATGGACGAACCCGCGCCGCCGTCGTTTTGGATATCGTCCTGCGTCCAAACATCGCCTGCAACGCTGAGCACACCGCTTGTTACGCCTTCCTCTACGGCGAGGTTGTTGCAGTAGGCGTTGCCGCCCTTATCGTCCTCATAGATAAAAGCGATGTAAGCCTTCGTTCCTGCGTAATTTTCCTGATAGGGCTCGTCGCCGGCCGTAACATCGCTCCCATAATAATATTCGTTATTATAGAGGGCTTTCTTGAGCGATTTATCGTAGCCGCCCGGGTATTCCGCCACGATGATCTTGCCGCCGTTTCTCCGAATGTGTATATCGCCCGCGCTGTATAAATTGCCGTAGACGGTCACGTCCACGCCGCTTTCGGTGCGCACGCCCGAAGAATCGTTCTCCTCAAGCCCCTTACTTCTGCCCTTGTTGGCCGAGAGTACGTCGCCCTCTATCCGCACGTTGCCGCTGCCCGTAAACTCTATGCCGCCGCCTGCCGAAACCGCGTTGGTGTAAAGCGGGTTTACCTTCAGGGGCACGTAGCGCGTCTGCTCCGAAAGCTTGTAGCCGGGGCTTTTGAGCGTTACGGATACCTTCACCTGCTTCGGAAGAGGAAGGTCGATGCCGTCCTCAAACGCGGTAATGCCTATGCGCGGTATTTCAATAGCATTAAGCGTCCCCTCAACGCTCGTAATGCTCGCGGGGAACCAAAGCGGGTTTTCATCGGCGCACGTCGTATAGATATAGGTATTGGTATCGGGTTCGCCCTCCGCAGGGGGCTCGGGGCTGTTGGATGCCATCACCCAATCGCCCGAAACGTTCCCGCCAAGCTTCATAAGCTGGCTCACGCGCAGGTAATAGAGAAGGTCGAAGGTATTCGTGGCGAGCTTCTCCATGGCCGTATCGTAGGCTGCCTGCGCCGCGGCGTAAACCTCCTCGGGGTCCTCGCCCTCCCCTAGTTTCGTAAGATCCACCGCCAAAAGCAGCGCCGCCTCCACCTGCTCGTCGTGCAAGAGCTTTTGCAGATCGCTTGGATTTAGCGCCGCAAACGATTCCCGAATGGTTTGGGCCATGCCGCCGCCCGGGGGAAGCTTAGCGTTTTCTTCATAGGCAAAATAATTGTTTTGCAAATAGTAGCGCGCCATCTGCTCCGCCGAAACGAGCACGGCGCTGTCGAAGCTTATCAGGCGCTCCTGCGCGGCATAGTCGAGGTCGTAATATTCCTCCGACCAGGCGTTGTATTTGGCGCTCATGCGTATGTTGGCCGAGCTCATCGTAATAACGAGCACGCCCACCGCGGTGAGTATGAGCATCGCGCCGAGCACCATGATGAGCGAGGAGCCTTTTTTATTGTTCAGGAAACGCTTCATGGGACTTCCTCCCCGCCCTCGTCCGCAACGCCGCCCGCGGCCTCCGTATAGGGCAGCACATAGCTTTTGGTGGCGTAATCCGAAATCACAAGGCCGTCCGCCTCGCGGATGACCTTTACGTTGATATCAAGCCGGTCGAAGCTGAGCATATCCATGCCGCCCTCCAGATGGGTGATGCTCGCGCCGCCGCTTATAACGGACATGGAAACGAGCTCGCTTTCGCCGTCGTCTCCAAACACGAACAGCCCCAGCTCCACACCCGAAACGCCCGTGACCTTAAAGCGCACGTGACCCACGGTGTTTTGGGAGTTATCCACCACCACCGGCAGCACGGACGAGGTCATCAAATGCGCCGCCGGTATAGATACTTCACTCTGCCCCGTTACGCCGTTTACGGAAAGTATAGACCTGCCGCAGGCGAGCTTATATGTTTTCGAACCGCTGTCGTACGAAAGCTCGAGCGTCGTCTCGAAGCCCGCCTCACCCTGCTGCTCATAACTTATCCCTACGGAATAGTTTTCGCCCGTAGTGCTGTTCACAAGCTGCGGCAAAAACGCGGACTGCATGGAATCGAGGGATTCCCCCTTCACCACCGACACGGCGCGAAACGCCGCGTTCAAAGGCGCTTCTTCCCCCCCGGCCGCGATACTGTTCCAGTTGTAGTCGAAATACTCCGTTTGTGTATAATTGCCGCTCCCGTCGAGCGTGAAATTGATCTGCCCCGAGCGGAGCTTTTCCACGGTGGTGAGCGCAACGGCGTTTGCGTTATCGATGTTGTAGCTGTACCTCCCCACCTTAAAGGAGGTAGCAAACATGTTCAAAAGCGGCACGGAAATGATGGCGACGATGGCGATCCCCACCATCACCTCCATGAGCGTAAACCCCTTTTTGCCGTTGCGCCTGCGCTTCATTGCTGTTATCTCCCTATTTGCACGGTGCCCTGCATGGTCCCCGCGAGGAACCTCGGCGAAGCGGCGTCGTCGTTTCGCACGTCCACCACCACGGTAAGGGCCGTGTTGTTGGTAACGCTAAGCTGCACGCCCACGCGGTCGTTCGCATCCACCCGCGCGCGGGAAAGCACCGATACGACGATCTGTCTGGGATGTTCTTCGTTTGGCAGTATCGCGCCCGAATACTTTTTGCCGTCGAGCTCATAGGAATAACGGATTACGCCGTTATCCTCCGATACGGTGAGAGAGGCGTTGAGCCGCGCGTTGTTCTGCGACGCGACCTCGGAGGACGCTTGCAGATACCTGCCCATGCTCGCCTTCCCGGCGTTGTCGTTGTAGCTGTTGAGTATGATGTAGAAATCCGCGCTGGGCGCAGCCTGTTCGCCCAGCTCCGCATCCCCGCCCTCGATATAGCCCGGGAACGCGGCAAACGGGTCGGCCTTGCCGGTGGCCGCGGGCGCGCCGTAATCGTAATTGGGGTATTCGTCCCCCTCGGCCTCCGCGCCGCTCATCACAAGCAGCGTGAGCCCGCCCGTGACGGCGCCCTCCTCGGCGCGCGATATCACGAGCTCCCGCATGAATATGGCGCGCGCTTCGTTTTCGAGGTCGCCGATGAAGCCGTAAAGCGCCGAATACGTGCCCGAGAAGCCGAGCTGTATGGTTTCGTAGCGGATATAATCGTTCGCGTTAGCGCTCGGCTGCTCGTCGCTTTTTACGCTTTCATGCTTGATCTGCGCGAGAAACGCGGCGCGCGGGTCTGTCTTCACGCCCTCGAAGGATACGCTCACGATCTCGAGCATGTTCTTTTCGGAAAGCGCGTCGAAGGTGGCGAGGGTGATCTCCTGCGAGTAATAATCGGGCATGCGCAGCTTGAGCGCTTCGAGCTCGGCGTTTGCCGCCGCCTCCTGCTCGAGGTATTCCTGCAAGCGCGCGTTATCCTGCCTTAAAAGCTGGAGGCGCGTATTCGCCGCTTCGTATTCCTGCTGCGTGATCGCCAGCGCGTCCGTGGCGGGCGTGATGAGGTAGATAACGCTCAGCGCCACCACCACGACCAGCACGAGTATGATGAGCATCCAGAATTCGCTTTTGCTCAGGTGATAGCTGACCTTGGATTTGTTATTCACCGAGCTCACCTCCCTTCAAAAGGGCGCTTATGCTGAAGCTGTATATGACGGCCGCCCCCTCCTTCTCCTGCACAACGCGCGTGATGGCGGAAATCTCCACATCGTCAAACGCGCCCGTTTGCTTGAGGTTGTAGGCAAAGCCCGCAACGTCCGCGCGGCTTGGCACGGTGCCCGTAAGCTCCAGGCCGTAGGCATCGTCGAAGGTGACGCTCTGCAAGAACGCGTCGCCCGTGAGGGATGCGGTGATCTTTTCCAGTATTTCCGTTCCCACGGTGCCCGTTACCTTCGCGGTATCGAGCAGCTCCTGCACGGCGCCGACCTGCGCCTGCTTCGCTGCCACGGCATTTTTGGCTTCCGCCGCGGGCTGGTAAGTGGCCGCCTCCGCGTTGGCCGCCATGGTGGCCGCCACATTTTGGGCGCTGAACATAATAAGCGCCGCATACGCGCCGGCGACCAGCAGGAGCACCACGCCCAACAGTATGAGCGCGGGCTTTAGGGCCGCCTTTGCGTTAAAGGAGGTAGAGGAGCTTGCTTGTTCCTGTATAAGGTTGATATCCCGCATGGTTCAGCCCTCCCGAACAGCCGCGCCGAGCGCGTGGATCAAACGGATGAATGTATCCGGCGCGGCGGAGGCGGGTTTCATGGCCCGTACCCCCAAGCCCACGACGGAGCTCAGATATTCGGCGAAGCCCTCGTAGAGCGCGCAGTCGCCCGCGAGCAGCACCTCCGCCACGGGAAGCGCTTCCGGCGGAGCGCCCGCGGCGTAAAACTCCAGCGTTTGCCGCGCCTCGGTCGCGATCGGCAGCATGTACCGTTGGTACCCGCTCCTGTCCACGCCCTTGAAAAGAGGCTCGCTCTGCCCGTTAAGCTCCATGAAAAACCTTTCGGGCGACGTGCCGTTTCGCTCGCACACATAGTCCGCAAACTGGCCCGCGCCCTCCGCAACGTAGCGGCTGTGGCGAATTTCCCCCTTCTCGAGCACGGTGATCGTGCTCCCTTCGAGGCCCGCCTCCAAAATCATAACGGCCTTGTTTTCCTTTTCGGCGGCGCAGAACTTCAAATACGCCTTCGCCTCGCAATTGGGGGAAACGTCGAGGTAGGCGTCCTTGTAGTTGAACGCATCCACGATCTCCTTGTACGCGTCGAGTGTGCGCAGCGGCGAAAACGATACGATGCCGGATATAGCCTCCTTGGTGCGCCCGTACTCGCGAAACGCGATGGCGTGGGTTTTGCCGATGCCCGGAAAGCTTTTGGTGAGCTCGAATTCTATTGCCGGACGGAGCTCCTTATCCGAAAGCATAGGCAGCTTGATAGGCCGTACCACGGTTTGCGGCGTGTTGACGCACACCGCGATGGCCTCCGTGCGGGACATGAGCTTGTTGGACAGCACCGCGCCCGAAATGGCGTGGGCTACGGCCTTGCCATCCAAAAGCGTGTCGTTCGCCCATGCGCCGGAGGGCATGGCAACGATATCGGCCGCCAGTATTTTAGGGCGTTTTTCGTTGCTCACCAGCGCGAGCTTGATGGTATGAGCGCTTACATCCACGCCCAACACTTTTTGTGCCATTGTACCCCTCCGTAACCGTAAATTTAGTAAAAACCGCAGTGGGACATTTTATCGTTTCGCGTTACGCCGCGCTGCGCTGCGATATCACCTGCTCGAGCGTGCGGGCGTTGCCGTATTCGACCTTTACGATAAACGCGGGGTTGCCGTAGGAATCCACGCCCGGCTCAACGGAAAAGCTCGTGAGCGTTGCGATTTCGGTTTTCACAGGCTCCGCGTCGGAGTCGGCATACGCGAGCGCGTAGAGTGTGCCGGTAGGGGTGCCGTCCTCAAGGGGAGCGCCCGCCTCGAAGCTGACCTCCGAATAGGCGGAATCCTCGTTGCCGGGGTCGTCGATAAACCTCATGCCAAGGCCATCGTTTATGACGGAGATCGCGCCCGTGGCGTCGTGCCGCCGCACCTGCACGGTGATGAGGGAAAGCGCGGCGCGCGCCTCGGACTCACTCATCATATCGGCGTTGATGTTTTGGTAGGATACAACGCCCGTGCGCACCGTCGTCACGAGGATCACGCCCAAAATGGTTGAAACGACCATGGCTACCACAAGCTCTATGAGCGTGAAGCCTTTTTTGCCGAGGCCAACCGCTTTGGGCGTGTTTCTCATGGGACTCTCCTTTCGGGGCGGGATGGTTATTTATCCGGGGTTTGAGGTAACGGTGGTCACGGCCATACCTCGAGGGGGAAAGCATGGGTTATGCGGGTTCTTTGTAGGCAAATTCGCCCGTGGCCTCGTTGTAGGTATAGTAGCCCGCCTCGAGCGGAAGTATGGCGTCGGTCACGAGGCGAAGCTGCGTGTAGAGTTCGGCGCAAAGACCCTCATCCAAAGCAACGGTAGGAAAACTTTGGGTAAGCTTGGGGAACGCGCCCTCGTAGGCGTAATACTGGGCGAGCGCCTTTTGCACCACCTCGGCGGTCTTTTCCCTTTGCATGCGGTCGGTATTCGCCTTTTGTGTGATGAGGTTCGGCATGAGGATGCCGACGAGGATCGTCATCACGGCGAGCACGACGACGAGCTCCATCAGCGTGAAGCCCTTTTTACCGAGTTTGCTGCGAAGCCGTTTCATGTAAGCTCTACCTCCGGAGCATTTGGGGTATGCGGGCCGACCGAAGCCGGCCCGCGAAAGCAAATGACATGTCAATTAGTGCTTTATTGGATGGGATCGGGTGTTTTATCGGGGCCGGTAACGGTCATCAACCGCCACCCCTCCACCGCAACTACATACGTTTTGTCGACACCGCCAACTTTTTTGGTAAGCGTGTATGTGTAGTATCCGTCATTAAGTGTTTTACCCGTGCCAGTACCAGCCACGAATGAACCTGTTGCAAAAGTGACGCCGGTATACTTTTCAATCTCAGTTTGCGTGATTGTCGGCTCATTTTGTGCCTGCAACGCCTGTACAGCTACCAAAATATTGCGCGCGTCGCTGATGGCCGCCTTCTTGTTGGCGCTGTCGGTGAAGCCTGTAAAGCGCGGGATCAGAATGACTGCGAGGATCGCGATGATCGCGATGACCACGATGAGCTCGATGAGCGTGAAGCCCTTCTTGCCGAACCTTTTATTGAGTGCCTTGAACATTTGTTTTTCCTCTCCTTTTATAGTATTCTATTGTTTTTATCGCTACCGGCCGCGAAGCCGGTAACTTGCTAATGCACGTTGTTCATGATCTCGAGCATGGGCAGGAAAATGCTTAAAAGCACCACCGCGATCACGCCCGCGAGCAAAATGATCATGATAGGCTCAATCATGGCGGTGAGCTTTTGGATAGCTACGTCCACCTCGTCGTCGAAAAACCTGGAGGTGCGGGTGAGCATCTGATCGAGCTCGCCCGTTTGCTCGCCTATGGCCACCATGTGGATGAGAAGCGGCGGGAAAAGCCGCATCTTCGCGAGGGATTCGGATATGCCGCGGCCCTGCTCCACCTCCTCGGCGCTCTTCATAAAGCGCTGCTCCACCGCGCGGTTGCCCATAAGCCCCGCCATAAGATCGAACGCGTTTATGATGTTCATGCCCGATTTTAAAAGGATGCCGAGCGAGCGGGCAAACCGCGCCGTAACCACCTTCACGTTCACGTTTTTAAAGAGCGAATGCGTAATTTTGAAGGTATCGCTCCGAAGCCTCCCGTTTTCGGTGCGGATGTAGTAGTAGCGGAAGGCGATAACAAGCCCGATAACGATAAGGATATACACGATGTTCGCGGTCATAAAGTCCGATATCGCCATGAGCGCGCGTGTGATGCCCGGCATCTGCCCGCCCATATCGTTGAGCACGCCGCTAAACGTAGGCAGCACCGCCACCATCAATAAAATCACCACGCCCACGAGCATGACCGAAAGGATGGCGGGGTACGTCATGGCGGATTTTACCTTGCGGTTGATGCGGTCTTCATTTTCGTAAAAGTCCGCCATCTGCTCCATAACGGTTTCGAGCGTACCGGACGCCTCGCCGATGCGCACCATATTTAAAAGAAATTCAGGAAAGATGCTTGGGAACGCGCCCATGGCCTGGGAGAGAAGCCTGCCCTTTTGGAGGTCGTCGCGCACGGTAGCGAGCGCGGCGCGGAAGGTTTTTTTCTGCACCTGCTCGGACAGTATGGATATGGCTTCCAATATGGTGATGCCCGAATTGAGCACCACCGAGAGCTGGCGGCAGAACACCGCGAGGTCGCGCTTGTTGACGCGCTCGGTAAAGCTCGCGAGCGAAAGGCTCTGCTCGTTGATGCGGGACTCGAGTAAAAAATAGCCGCGCTCGTTGAGAAGGGCTTCGAGCGCTTCGCTCGACGCCGCCTCCAGCACGCCGTTCACGGCGCTGCCCTGCATGTTTTTCGCTTTGTAGGAAAATTCCGGCATCTGATTGCTCCCTTATCGTATGAAGTAGACAATTTACCGCACCGGCACGCGCACTGTGCATACCGCCATTGCGCAGGGTTTAGGGGAGAGTACGCAGGAAAAAGATTGTTCGCTATACGGGGGTCATGGGAATATTTCGGGGGTCACGCGCGCCGCCTCGAGCAAAGCTGCGTGAAGGTCTGCGCGTCCTGCGCGCGGTTGAGCGCGTCCTCGTAGGAGATGCGCTTGCTCATGTAGAGCGCCGCAAGCGCGTGGTCCATGGTCTGCTGCCCCTCGTTGCCCCCCGTTTGCAAAATGGTGTTGATCTGGTAGGGCTTGCCCTCGCGGATAAGGTTCCTTATGGCGGGGTTTACGACCATCACCTCGCACGCGAGCGCAAGGCTTTGATCCTCCCCCGGGACGAGCTGCTGCGACACCACGCCCTCGAGCACGGACGCGAGCTGCGCGCGCACCTGCTGCTGCTGGTCGTGCGGGAAGGCGTCAAAAATACGGTTTACCGTTTTCGCCGCGCCCTGCGTGTGGAGCGTGGATAGCACCAAGTGCCCCGTTTCGGCGGCGGTAAGCGCCACGTCGATGGTTTCCGGGTCGCGCATTTCGCCCACCAAAATAACGTCCGGGTCCTCGCGCAGCGCCGCGCGAAGCGCGGTGGCGAACGAGCGGGTATCCCACCCTACCTCGCGCTGGTTCACAAGGCTCATTTTATGCTTGTGAAGGTACTCGATGGGGTCCTCGATGGTGATGATGTGGCAGCGCCGCTTGGTGTTGATGCTGTCGATCAGGCACGCGAGCGTGGTGGATTTGCCGCTGCCCGTAGGGCCGGTTGCGAGCACGAGGCCGCTTTTCCTTTCCGCGAGCGTGCGCACCGTGGCCGGCAGGCCGAGCTTATCGGCCGAGGGTATGGTAAACGGCAGCGAGCGGATGGAAAGCGAATAGCTGCCGCGCTGGCGGAAGATGTTGGCGCGAAAGCGCCCGTAGCCGGGCAGGGAAAACGAAAAGTCCACCTCGCCCTGCTCGTGCAGCGTCGCGTAGCGCATCTCGTTGACGCAGGATTCCATAAGCGCCTGCGTATCCTCCTGCCTGAGAGATTCGTAGCCCTCCACGGCGCGAAGCTGCGAGTTGTAGCGGATCAATGGCACCGAGCCGACGCTCAGGTGCAGATCCGTCGCGTTCATGCGGCTTACATGCTCGAGAAGCGTTTCGAGCCGCAACCCGTTAGTCTCTGGCATATACCGTCCTCATCATTTCCTGTATGGATGTTACCCCCTCCAGCACGAGCCGGCGGCAGCTTTCGTATAGATCGACCATGCCGTTTTCGCGCG
Organism: Eubacteriales bacterium; assembly: GCA_021372675.1. GTDB lineage: Bacteria > Bacillota > Clostridia > Christensenellales > CAG-138 > UBA7707. The sequence continues at coordinate 7,035 of JAJFTZ010000038.1, read as the reverse complement.
CCGCGTCGCGGATGCGCTCCGTGCCCGCGCGCGCGGTGATGGCGTCGCGCACGGCGCGGTTCACGTACATGACCTCATGCAGGGCGATGCGTCCGCGATAGCCCGTGCCGTTGCATTGCGGGCAGCCCGCGGGGCGTTTCACCATGGCGGGCCCGTCGAGGCGGAGCATCTGCATTTCGCCCTCGGTCGCGGGCGACTCGGTGCAGCAGTTCACGCAAAGCCTGCGGACGAGGCGCTGCGCGATCACGCCCGAAAGCGACTCGGCGATCAAAAAGGGCTCGATGCCCATATCGGCAAGGCGCGAAACGGCGTTGGGCGCGTCGTTGGTGTGGAGCGTAGATAGCACCAAGTGGCCCGTGATGGAGGCGCGCACGGCGATTTCCGCGGTTTCCTCGTCGCGTATCTCGCCGAGCATGACAATATCCGGGTCTTGGCGCAAAATGCTTCGAAGGCTCGTTGCGAAGGTAAGCCCCGCCTTCACGTTCACCTGCATTTGGTTGATACCCGCGAGCATGTACTCCACGGGGTCTTCGATGGTGACGATGTTGAGCGTGGGCGAGTTCAACTCCCTCAAAAGCGCGTACAGCGTGGTGGATTTGCCGCTGCCCGTTGGGCCGGTGAGCAAAACGATGCCGTTGGTGCGCGTGAGGATGCTATCTAAAAGCTCGCTGTTCCTTTTGGAAAAGCCGAGCATCTCGCGCGTGAACAAAAACGACGAGCGGTCGAGGATACGTATTACGATCTTTTCTCCGAATATGGTGGGGATGGTGGATACGCGGAAGTCGTAATTTTTGGCGCCGATCGTCATCTCGATGCGGCCGTCCTGCGGAACGCGCTTTTCGGCGATGTTCATCCCGGAAATGACCTTGAAGCGCGTGGAGACCGCGGAATAAAGGTTGTAGGGGATGTTCATCGTCTGCACGAGGGCGCCGTCGATACGCAGGCGAACCACCACCGTATCCTCAAAGGGCTCCACGTGGATATCGCTCGCGCGAAGCGCCACCGCCTGGTTGATGATGGAGTTCGCAAGGCGCACGGCGGGCGCGCTTTGTATGTCGGAATCGTCCTCGATCAAGGTTTCGTTATTCGGAAGCTGCCAGTCGCGCTTGAGGTCCTCAATGGCGCGCTCGGACGTTTGCTGCTGGTAGTAGACCTCGATGGCCTTTTCGATATCGGTGCGCGTGGCGAGCATCGGAAAGATGGCCTTTTGCGTGATGAGGCGCAGATCGTCGAGCGCGTACATGTTGCGCGGGTCAACCATGGCCACGTGGAGCTTGCCGGCGCGCTCGTAGATGGGGATAAGCGTGTAACGCTTGGCGACCTCGAGCGGAATGAGCCGCGCGGCCTCCGCATCGACGTAGGTGTTGATGAGATCGACCTTTTCTACCTTGAGCTGCTCGGCGACCATGCCGGTGAGTATATTTTCCGAAAGCGCGCCCATGCCCACGAGGACATCGCCGATGCGCTTGCCCTCCTGCCGTTGCTTTTCGAGCGCCGCCTTGAGCTGCTCCCTATCGATGAGGCCTTTTTCAACCAACAGTTCTCCGAGTTTCTTCTTTTCGGCCGCCATATTCCCCAAACCTCGAGCCCCGAGCCGCTCGAATCGACAATTTGGCGGCAACGAAAGAGCCCAAATTAGACATTTCTCGGAAAAATGTTCATATATTGGGCGAAAATACAGCCGCTTCCAGTAATGATTCAATTATATAGCCATTTGTATAGGAAGTCAATTTCAGAACGTAAATATTTTATGCCCGATTTACCGGAAAGTCGGCAGAAACCTGCCGAATTCTGTCGGATCGAACGCAGTTGCAACCACGCCGTTACAGCTCGTCGTCACGGCCATGGTAAGAGAATTATATACGGCCTCGCGCACGGACTCGGCCGTGGCTTCGAACAGCGGGTCGAGCTGCGCGTCGTCGAGGCAGTTAATTTTTTTTACATGCTCGTCGTGCCGGTCGAAAAGGTTACGGTTGGAAAAGGCGACGGCAAAGTCCCCGCTCGCGTGCGAAAGGTAGGAGCCGGTCTCAATAAGCCCCGCGATGCCGCGTTTGGCGACGCGCTTGAGCTGGCGCGCGTCTACGGGCGCGTCGGTCGCCACGATCACCATGCAGCTTCCCGGCATAGGGCGCTCCTCCACGGGCTTCAAGGGAAGACTGTGTCCGTAGATGTTCAGGTTGCCGCCGAAGTTCGTCTGCACTAAAACACCCACGGTATACGCCCCGCGCTCTCCCACGGCGCTCCCCGGTATAACGCGCGAGGCGGTGCCTATGCCGCCCTTGAAGCCGAAGCAGCGCGTGCCCGCGCCCGCGCCCACCGCGCCCTCCTCCACGTTTTCCCCGAGCGCCGAAATGGCGCGCGCCACATGCTCGGGCCTTACGTGAAACGCGCGAAGGTCGTTGAGCCCTGCGTCGTTTGTTTCGCCCACGAGCACGTTCATCGACCAGTCCTTATCGGTCATGCTCTTTACCTGATGCTCTAAAATGCCCTGTATCACCTGCGCCACGGAAAACGTGTTCGTGAGCCCGATCAGCGACTCGAGCGCCCCAAGCTCCTCTATCTGCATGGCGCCCGCGAGCTTCCCATAGCCGTTGCCCGCGTACACCGCGCAGGGCGATGGGAAGCGGTAGGGGTCGCCCGCATGCGGGCGGATCACGGTAACACCCGTGCACGCCGTCCCTTCCCTGATCGTGCAATGCCCCACGGCCACGCCCTTCACATCGGTAATGGCGTTTTTTCCGCCCGGGGAAAAGCGAGAGGGTACCTCCATCCATTCGCGGATGCGCTTACGCTCAACCATAGTGTGCCTCCTTATTTTTCTTGCGCGGGGAACAGCACCGTTACGGCGGTTCCCTCCCCCACCTCGCCCGTAAGGCCCAGTCCGGCGTTGTGCCTTAAAGCCGCGTGCTTCCTATTGTGCGCTGCGTTGGCAATAGTATATTTCTTTTTGAGCTCTACGGCTAGCTCCTCTCTATTTGCAGGCGGAAATGGGGCCGGGCAAGGTAAATAAAAACCCGAAGGCCGCAAAAAAATGCCGCACATTCCGTCATCGCGGAATGTACGGCGTTTTTTTTGAAGGAACCTGCGCGCGGGTTAGCGGCGCATGGAAAAGAATCCGGCGCAAAGCGGGCGAAGCTCAGGGCGCGTCGTAAAGCTCGGGCGCAAGCGCGCGGCAAATGCGGTGAAGCTCCGCGCTGCTCATGGAGGTGGTGCGGTTTTGCGCGTAAATATCATCGAGCCGCGCTTTGACACGCTCTACGGCGGGGTGCTTTTTCGGCAGCGGTTCCGCCGCGGCCTTAAGCGAGGGGATGTTGGCGTTCATCCAATAGGCGATGCCCGCAAGCCCGCTGTGCGCGTCCACCACCACCTGCGAGGGACGGTTGAGGATGCTTTGCGTGTTGAAAATGCTGTAAATATGCTCGGATTTCAAAAGCCCGTCCGCATGGATACCCGCGCGCGTCGAGCAAAAATCGCGCCCCACAAAAGGCGTTTGCGGCGGGATTTCATAGCCGATCTCCTTTTCAAAATATTCCGCGATCTCGGTGATGACGCTAAGCCGCATGCCGTCGTTGTGGCCGCGGAGGGAGCAGTATTCCATGACCATGCCCTCGAGCGGGCAGTTGCCCGTGCGCTCGCCGATGCCGAGAAGCGAACAGTTCACCGCCGACGCGCCGTAAAGCCAAGCCGACGCGGCGTTGGAAACGGCCTTGTAAAAATCGTTGTGCCCGTGCCATTCAATGAGCGCGCTCGGAATGCTCGCATAGTGGCGCATGCCGTAGATGATGCCCGGCACGCTGCGCGGCAGCGACGCGCCCGGATAGGAAACCCCAAGGCCCATCGTATCGCAGCAGCGGATTTTGATGGGGATCCCGCTTTCCTCGCTCAGGCGGCCGAGCGCGTAGGCAAACGGAACCACGAAGCCGTAAAAGTCCGCGCGGGTAATGTCTTCAAAATGGCAGCGGGGGCGTATGCCGCGCGCGAGCGCCATTTTTACCACCTTAAGGTATTGTTCCATGGCCTCCGTGCGCGTCATGTTCATTTTTTTGAAAATATGGTAATCCGAGCAGCTCACGAGGATGCCCGTTTCCTCTACGCCGATTTCCTTTACGAGGTCGAAATCCTTTTCGGTGGCGCGAATCCATGTTGTGATTTCGGGGAAACGGTAGCCGCGCTGCATGCAAAGCTCGATGGCTTGCCTATCCTGCTTGCCGTACACGAAAAATTCGCTCTGGCGGATGACGCCGCGCGGGCCGCCGAGCTCGTGCAGCAAATCAAAAAGGCGCAAAATTTGCGCGGGCGAAAACGGCGCGCGCGACTGCTGCCCGTCGCGAAACGTGGTATCGGTAATCCATATTTCCTCCGGCATGCGCATGGGAACGGTGCGGTAGTTGAACGCGACCTTGGGCACCTGCTCAAAATCAAAGAGTTCGGAAAACAGATTCGGCTCGGGAATATCCTGCACCTCATACTTGTAGTAGTCCTCCCGCAGCAGGTTGGCGTGGTCGTCAAATACGATCTTGCTCACTTCTATTTCCTCCCTTTTTGACATCGAATACCTGTATACATGTATACAATGTGCGATTAATGATTTGTATTATACCTGAAAGCAAAGATATGTCAAGCATAAAAAGCCTGCGCTGCAAAAGGCATGCCGTGACAAGGAACTGTTGCAGCACGCTTTTTGATTTGTTATGCTTTGTTAAAGAAAAGCGGGAGTTTGTTGGGCAGTTTTGAATTGCGGACTATTTATTTTAGGTGGTTTTGATGATGAAAGACAAATTCCTTTGTTTGCTCGCTCAATTCGATAAAGAAACGCAAGAAGTACTCGCAGGATATTACGACATTCTCCAGCAAAATGGCCATATAGGAAATCAAACAAAAAGCATACCCTACCATTTTACATTGGGTAAAAAAGATATTGATCGCGAAAAACAACTGATGGACGACCTCGATAAAATATGCGCGAACACAGCTTGTATTGACATCCATCTTAGTCATATCGGGTTGTTTGGATTAGATGTATTATTTATTGCTCCGGACATGAATTTTGAGTTGCTAACATTTCAGCAAAAATTTTTCCCCCATTGCGGAAATGGAGCCTACAATTGGACTGCGCACGCCACTTTGCTGATAGATGAGCCGGAAGGAATTTTGAAAGCGCTTCCGATCGCAGCTAAAAACTTCAAACCTTTTAAGGCGCGTATCGAGAGTATCGGATTATATGAGTTTTTCCCAATGCGGTTTATTAAAGAGTGTTCGCTCAGCAACACAGTAGAAGCATAATCCGAAGCGGCTAAATTCCAATTTGCACGCATAGTAGAATTATACATTTTGTAGGGCAAGGCCTCTGGCCTTGCCGCAAGGCATACTGCACGGCTTCGGTTATCGGCATTGCTTATCGGAGGGAGTCAAGGAATGTTCCCCGCCATAGTACCCCCAAAAAGCAGCGGGCTGTGTCGCAGAAGCGATACAGCCCATCGTTCTCCATAACATCCGCCAAAGCCGCGCGGGTATTTTTGACGCGCAGGCGCTTAATAAGCCTTCGCGAAATACATCAAATGTTTAGCCTCTTTGCCGCAATGCACGCAGGTATCGCTTAAGTGGTCGTGCTCCTCGAGCGGCATGCAGCGCGTGGTCGCGCCGGTCTTGGCCTTGATCTCCTCCTCGCAGGCGCGCTCGCCGCACCACATGGCGCGCACGAAGCCCGTCTGCACCCCGGCGCTTAACGACTCAAAATCGGCCGCGTCCACGGTCCTTTCCTTGCGCATGGCGAGCGCCTTGTCGAAAAGGCCCTGCTGCACGGAATCGAGCAGCGTCTTCACCGTATCCGCGAGGCCGTCGAGCGATACCGTCGCCTTTTCGAAATTATCGCGCCGCACGATCACCGCCTGGTTGTTTTCAATGTCGCGGGGACCGACCTCCAGCCTGAGCGGTATGCCGCGCATCTCGCACTGGTTGAACTTCCAGCCCGCGCTTTGCTCGGAGGCGTCGATCTCCGTACGGATGCCCGCGTTTTTGAGCGCGTTCAAAAGCTCGTATGCCTTATCGAGCACGCCCGCCTTATGCTGCGCGATGGGGAGGATTTGCACCTGCACGGGCGCCACGCGCGGCGGCAGCACGAGGCCGCGGTCGTCGCCGTGCACCATGATAAGCCCGCCGATCATGCGGGTGGAGGTGCCCCACGAGGTGGTGAAGCAGTACTCGAGCTTGCCCTCCTTGCTCAGATAGGTAATGTCGTACCCGCGCGCGAAATTATCGCCGAGGTTGTGCGAGGTTCCCATTTGCAGCGCCTTGCCATCCTGCATCATGGCCTCCATGGTGTAGGTGGCAAACGCGCCCGCGAATTTTTCCTTTTCGCTCTTGCGGCCCACGATCACCGGGATCGCCAGAACATTCTCGGAGAACTCGCGGTACACCTCGAGCATGCGCATGGTCTCCTCCTGCGCGTCCTCGAAGGTGGCGTGGGCGGTGTGCCCCTCCTGCCAGAGGAACTCGCTCGTGCGAAGGAACGGCCTCGTGCTTTTTTCCCAGCGCAAAACGTTGCACCACTGGTTGATGAGCACCGGCAGATCGCGGTAGGACTGTATCCATTTGGAGTACATGGAGCCGATCACGGTCTCGCTCGTGGGGCGTATGGCGAGGCGCTCCGTAAGCGTTTCGGAGCCGCCCTGCGTCACCCACGCCACCTCGGGCGCGAAGCCCTCCACATGCTCGGCCTCCTTGATGAGGAGGCTTTCCGGGATGAGGAGCGGGAAATACGCGTTTTTGTGCCCGGTCGCCTTAAAGCGCGCGTCCATCTGCTGCTGGATAAGCTCCCATATGCCGTAGCCGTAGGGCTTGATGACCATGCAGCCCTTCACCTCGGTATAATCGGCCATGTCGGTTTTTAAAACGACGTCCGTATACCACTGCGGAAAATCCTCCGCGCGCGAGGCGATATGCTGCACGAATTCCTCGTTGTTTTTCTTTGCCATAAAAACCTCCCAAATAAATAAACCGCCCCTATCGGATAAGGGCGGAAGTTCGCGGTACCAC
>JAJFTZ010000033.1 GCA_021372675.1 Eubacteriales bacterium | reverse complement strand
GGCTCAGGGACTTGGAGATATCCTCGTCGAATACGGGTGGCGCTTCGCGCTCTATGGCTTCGCCGCGCTTTCGGGCGTTTGGATATCCGCTCTCTATTACAGGATGAGTAAAGGCTTCAAGATCGGCGTATCCGTGGGCGTGCCGGCGTTGCTGGTGTATGTGCGAGCCGTGGGAGGCTCGTTCAGTAAAACATTTGTCGCCGCCATGAGAGCTTTTTGGGCTACCGTCAAGTACATGTTCGGCTTTGGCGGTAAAGAGCCGCAGCCCGCGATGTTTTGCCTGTGGGGCGCGGTGCTCATCCTCCTGTCCGCAATCATCTTCTGGGCGTGCATGCGCCGCGCGGAGGTAAGGGAATAGACCGCAAAAATAAGAGAAGGGCTGTTCGCATGCGAACAGCCCTTCTCCTTATTTCGCGAAATAACGGTCACCTGCTTGCCTGTGCGATCGCCACGGCCACCGCCACGGTCGCGCCGACCATGGGGTTGTTGCCCATGCCGATGAGGCCCATCATCTCCACATGCGCGGGCACGGAGGAGGAGCCTGCAAACTGCGCGTCGCTGTGCATGCGGCCCAAGGTATCGGTCATGCCGTAGGAGGCGGGGCCGGCCGCCATGTTATCGGGGTGCAGCGTCCTGCCGGTGCCGCCGCCCGAGGCTACGGAGAAGTATTTTTTGCCGTTCTCAATGCACCATTTCTTGTAGGTGCCCGCCACGGGGTGCTGGAAGCGGGTGGGGTTGGTGGAGTTGCCCGTGATGGAAACCTCCACGTTTTCGTGCCGCATGATGGCGACGCCCTCATTCACGTCGTCCGCGCCGTAGCAGCGCACCTTCGCGCGGTCGCCGTCGGAGAAGGCTTCGGTTTTTACGATCTTAAGCTCGCCCGTGTAATAGTCGTAGGCGGTCTCCACATGCGTAAAGCCGTTGATGCGGCTGATGATGTAGGCGGCGTCCTTGCCGAGGCCGTTGAGGATGACCTGAAGCGGCTCCTTGCGCACCTTGTTGGCGGTTTTGGCGATGCCGATGGCGCCCTCCGCGGCGGCGAAGCTTTCGTGGCCCGCGAGGAACGCGAAGCAGTGGGTGTCCTCTCTTAAGAGCATGGCGCCGAGGTTGCCGTGGCCTAAGCCCACGGCGCGCTGGTCGGCGACCGAGCCGGGTATGCAGAACGCCTGCAAACCCTCGCCGATGGCCTCCGCGGCCTCGGCGGCGGATTTGGCGCCCTTTTTCACGGCGATGGCCGCGCCCAAGATATAGGCCCACACGGCGTTTTCAAAGGCGATGGGCTGTATGCCCTGCACGATGGCGCGCACGTCCACGCCCAACTTCAAAAGCATGTCGTTCGCCTGCTCGAAGCCCTCTATGCCGTAGTGCGCCATGACGGGCTCTATCGTTTTGATCCTTCTGTCGTAACCTTCAAAGCTGACCATAGCTGCCTCCTTACTGCTTGCGCGGGTCGATGACCGTAACGGCTTCCGCGAAACGGCCATACGTGCCGATGTTTTTCTCGTAGGCTTCGTTGGGGCTGACGCCCTTTTTGATGGCGTCCATCATCTTGCCGAGGCTTACGAATTTATAGCCGATGATCTCGCCCTTTTTATCGAGGCCGATGGCGATCACATAGCCCTCCGCCATTTCTAAGAAGCGCGGCCCCTTCTTGAGGGTGCCGTACATGGTGCCCACCTGCGAGCGGAGGCCCTTGCCGAGATCCTCGAGGCCCGCGCCTATGGGCAGCCCGTCCTCGCTGAACGCACTCTGGGAGCGGCCGTAAACGATCTGCAAAAACAATTCGCGCATCGCGGTGTTGATGGCGTCGCACACGAGGTCGGAGTTGAGCGCCTCGAGTATGGTCTTGCCCGGGAGTATCTCGCCGGCCATGGCGGCGCTGTGCGTCATGCCGGAGCAGCCGATGGTTTCCACAAGGGCTTCCTGTATGATGCCCTCCTTGATGTTGAGGGTCAGCTTGCACGCACCCTGCTGCGGCGCGCACCAGCCTACGCCGTGGGTCAGGCCGCTGATGTCCTTGATCTCCTTCGCCTTTACCCACCTGCCCTCCTCGGGGATGGGAGCGGCGTCGTGTCTTGCGCCCTTGGCGACGCAAAACATCTCTTCCACTTCGTGCGAATACTGCATGAATACGTCCTCCTTGCATCTATACGTAAAGCTTTTTATGGGCCTCGTATAGTATACCATAACAGGCGGAGGAAAGGGGCAACAAAATTCGATGGGTTCCGCACGCGGGGTGCCGCAGGCGGCACTTTCGGGGCCGCTCTTCTATTCCCGCTTGCCTTCGTGCTATAATAACCTTGACCAACGCCGTTAAAGTTTTACCGCGGCGGGTTCTATGGTGGCGCAGATATGAAAAACGCAAAGCTCAAACCGCTGTATTTATACGATATCTTCAAGGAAAAGACCGATGCGCAGCACCCCATGAGCGTGCCGGAGCTGACACAGGAGCTTTTGTCGCGCGGGGTGAACGCGGAAAGGAAGGGCGTTTACCGCGATATCGACGCGCTGATCCAATACGGCGCGGATATCGCGCACGGCCCGCGCGGGTATTATCTGCGCACGCGGGAATTCGACGCGGCGGAGCTCCACCTGCTTTTTTCCGCCGTGCGCGCCGCTTCCTTCATAAGCCCCAAGCGCGAGGCGGAGCTTACAAAAAAGCTCGCCGCGCTCGCGGGGGAGCATAAAGCCGAAGAGCTTATGGAGTCCGCCCCGCTCTGGTGCGAAAAAGCGCGGGACGACACGCTGTTTTGGCTGATGGACATCCTCGGCGCGTGCATCGCCGCCGCGCGGCAGGTCACGTTTTTATATGGCGAAAGCGGGCGCGACACGCGCCGTTACCGCGTGAACCCATATCTTCTCATGCGGCTCTCCGAGGAAATGCTCCTCGTGGGCAACGTGGAGGGGGAGGAGGGCTTAAGGGAATTTTCGCTCGCGTACATGAGCGGCGCGCGCGTGGAGGCCCAGCCGCGCGCGTACATCGGCGACGTTTCGGAATATAAAACCGGCCTGACCGCCGAGGCGTATGTAAAAAGGCGGGGCGGATAAAAAGCGGACGGTCGATATTTACGGATCGAGTGCAAAATGCTTGGCGGTAAACGGGAGTTCAGGAGGTGTTTATGCGGATTATGTACGATACAAGGAAAGACTTACCCTGTGAAGCGCTGCATGATTTGTTTATGGCGGTAGGGTGGTCTGATGGAATAGAAAGCCCGACTATGTTGGATAATTTTAACGTGCCCTTTATAAATTCAACGATCGTCATTTCCGCATGGGCGGAGGATAAGCTGATCGGATGCGTTAGGGTGCTCAGCGACAGGATGTTTCGGTCTATCCTATATGATTTGGCCGTTATGCCGGAGTTTCAAGGCCAAGGAATCGGAAAAGAGCTGGTAAGAAGGTGCAGGGAATATTTTCCCGATTCGGAGTGGTTGGTTGAAACGGAAACGGCGGCGGGATTTTATGAAAAGATAGGCTTTAAGCCGAATAAGGATATCTTTTTAAGCGTTCCCTGCAAATGGTTTTGATGCGGTTTGCATGGATGAACCCCTAATTTTCATAAAGTTTCTTTTGCTTCTTTTCTTTCCAAAGAAAAGAAGCGTTTTTATAACGATATCCTCGTCCACTTACCGCTTTTGAACCGCGCGGCGTTCATCAAAAGCCTTAAAAGCTGATCGGCGAAAAGGCCGAGCCACGCGCCGATCAGGCCGAAGCCGAGCGGGTAGCATAATAACCACGAAAGCCCCGGGCGTATCGCGCCCACGCTCAAAAGCGAGGAGACCGCCACAAAGCGCGTGTCGCCCGCGCCGCGCAAACAGCCCGAAATGACCACCTGCGAGGTCTGCGCAAGGCTCGTGGCCGCGATGATGAGCATGATCTGCGCGCCCATCCGAATGATCTCCTGTTCATCGGTGAACAGCATGATGAGCTGCGATCTTAAGAGCAGGAAAAGACCGCATAAAACGAGGCCGAACACCATCGAGCAGCGCTGCGCGATGGTGCCGTAGACGCGCGCAAGGTCGGAGCGCTTCGCGCCGAGCGCCTGGCC
>JAJFTZ010000010.1 GCA_021372675.1 Eubacteriales bacterium | reverse complement strand
CGCTTCCTCCTCGGTGAGGCTCGCGTGGCGCATGATGCTGTTTACGTAAAGGCGGTACGCCTTATCGGAGGGCACCCTGCCCGCGCTCGTATGCGGCTGCTCGAGAAACCCAAGCTCCTCGAGGTCGCTCATCTCGTTGCGGATGGTGGCGGAGGAAAGGCCGATCTCGTGACGTTTGGAGATCGTACGCGAGCCGATGGGCGCTGCGGTGAGCGTATAATCGTCGATGATCGCTTGCAGGATCATCATTTTACGCATATCGAGCTCCATTTTCCCGGCCTCCCTTCCTGATTCTTATCAGTTCGGCCGTGTTAGCACTCGACGATACGGAGTGCTAATCACTGCAATAAAAATATCACCGCGGCCATTTAATGTCAAGGTAGGCACGGGGACGGCAATGTGACAAAACGGCAACATTATGGTATGTCTCTATGAAATATCTAATCCGCCTTTTTTGAAAAATGCAGGGCCGAAAGAACGCCCACGGGGGCGAAATAAACGCACCAGAACTCCAATACGAGAGTGCCGGCGAGACCGTCTTCCCCCGAAGCCGCTTTGAACAGGCCGAGGAACGGCACGATGAAGCAGCTAAGAGCAAACACGCCGTGAACGATCAACAGCCCTTTGAGCCATCTGTCCTCGCGGGATTTCACCTGGACGGTAAACCCGGCGAAAAGGGTCGAAAGCGACATGAGGCAGTAACCGAGCATATCGAGGTTGAAGATCATGCCGAACCTTTGAAAGTCCAAAAGCGCCGCGGCTTGTTCGCCGAGCGCGCCGCCGCGAACCGTGGTGAGCTGTATAAAATAGACCACGGCGTTGCAGAGCGCATACATGCCGCCGAAGGCCACGGCCGTTATAGCGGCCGTCCTCGAACGCTCGTCGCTGTAATGCGCGAACGCGCTCACCATGACCACGAAGCTGAACGCGATCAGGATGCTCGAAAGATAGCTCGTAAAGGTGGTGCCCAGAAGCATCGCTGCCGCAAAGCCCAACACCGCCGCCAGATTAACGGCTGACGCGCAAATGCCTATCCTCTTATTCACGTTTTCACGACTCCCCCTCCATAAAACATAAAAGCGCCTCGTTTTGCATATCGAGCCCGCGCGCGCTCAGACGCGCGAAGGCTGCGTTTATCTCGAGCCAGCCCATCGCGGAAAGCTTTTCTACCGCGCCCGCGTACCTCGTTAAAAAGCCCGCGCCGAAGCGCTCAAAAAACGCGGGAAGCGAAAGCCCTTCGGTCTTTCTCAAGCCCAGCATCACGCATTCAAACATCTCCTCGCCGCGGTCGATACCTTGCCTTTCCCCGGCAGGGAGCTCCCCGCTTTCGACGCGCGAAAGGTAAGCTTCGAGGCTTTCCGTGTTGCTCCACCGAGTCCAACCCGTAAGGCGCATGGCAGAATGCGCGTTTAAGCCGAGGCCCAGGTATTCCCCGTTGTTCCAGTAGTTGAGGTTATGTTTGCAGCGGTACGGGCTTTTTTCCCCCGTGCCGCCGCGCCGCGCGTAGTTTGAAATTTCGTAGCGCTCGTAACCGTTGTTTTGCAGCGTCTCGATTGCGAGGCGGTGCTGCGCAAAGGCTTCGTCCTCGTCGGGCACGGCGGCCTCCCCGCGCTTTACGCGCGCGTAAAGCGGCGTTCCCTCCTCCAGTATGAGCGAATACGCCGAAATATGTTCGGGCGATAGCGCGAGCACCGCCGAAAGCGTTTGGGAAAGGTCGCGTTCGGTCTGGCCGGGAAGGCCGTACATCACGTCCACGTTGATGTTACAAAACCCCTCCTCGCGCGCCAGCGCGTAGCTTTTCAAAAAATCGTCGAAGGTGTGGATGCGGGCGATCGCGCTTAAGAGTGCGTCGTTCGCGCTCTGCAGACCGAAGGAAAGGCGGTTGACGCCCGCGTTACGGTATTCCCGCAGCTTTTCCGCATCGACCGTGCCGGGATTACATTCCATGGTGATCTCCGCGTTTTCGGCGATGTCGAAATGCTTTTTGAGCGCGCAAAAAATGTCCTCCGCAGCGCCCAAAGGCAGCGTGGAGGGCGTGCCGCCGCCCACGAACACCGTGTCGTAGCTGCGGTAAGGCAAACGCAAAGCCGAAATTTTCATTTCGGCTTTGAGGGCGTCGATATAGCGGCGCACATGCGGCGACCCTTCGAAGGAAACGAAGTCGCAGTACGCGCATTTTTTTACGCAGAACGGGATATGAACATAAATTCCCGCCATCAGTCGATGCGAAGCACGCTCATAAACGCCTCGCTCGGAAGCGAAACGCTGCCGACCTGGCGCATGCGCTTCTTGCCCTCCTTCTGCTTTTCGAGGAGCTTTTTCTTACGCGTGATATCGCCGCCGTAGCACTTGGCGAGCACGTCCTTCCTGACGGCGCGCACGGTCTCGCGCGCGATGATCTTTCCGCCGATGGCCGCCTGTATCGGTATTTCGAACTGCTGGCGGGGAATGACCTCCTGCAGCTTTTCGGTGACCGCGCGGCCTTTTCCGTAGGCCTTATCGCGGTGCACGATGGTGGAGAGCGCGTCGCACATATCGCCGTTCAAGAGAAAGTCGAGCTTCACGAGATCGCTTTTTTCGTAGCCCGCGAGCTCGTAATCGAACGACGCGTAGCCGCGGCTGCGCGACTTGAGCTGGTCGAAGAAATCGTAGATGATCTCGTTGAGCGGCAGAATGTACTTGATGTTGACGCGCGTTTCCTCCATATATTTCATATCCTGAAAGATACCGCGCTTGGCTTGGCAAAGCTCCATGATGGTGCCCACGAATTCAGAGGGGGCCATGATATGCGCCTCCACCACCGGTTCCTCCATGTAGAGTATCTCCGTGGGGCTCGGCATGTTGGAGGGATTGTCGAGAAGAAGCTCCGCGTTGTCGGTTTTGGTGATTTTGTAGATGACGCTCGGAGCGGTCGTCACAAGATCGAGATCGAACTCGCGCTCGAGCCTTTCCTGAATGACCTCCATGTGCAAAAGCCCTAAAAAGCCGCAGCGGAAGCCGAAGCCAAGCGCCATGGAGGTTTCCGGCTCGTATTTGAGGGAGGCGTCGTTGAGCTTGAGCTTTTCAAGCGCCTCCTTCAGGCTTTCGTAATCCGCGCCGTCCGCGGGATAGATGCCGCAAAACACCATGGGGTTGGCCTGCTTGTAGCCGGAAAGCGGCTCCTTGGCCGGGTTTTGCGCGTCGGTGACGGTATCGCCCACCTTGGTATCGGCCACGCTCTTGATGGAGGCGGCGATATAGCCTACCTCGCCCGCGGTCAGCTCGTCCGTAGCCTTAAGCGCGGGGGTGAACACGCCAACCTCCGTCACTTCGAACTCCTTAGCGCCCGCCATGAAACGTATGCGCATGCCGGGCTTGACCGTGCCCTCCTTGACGCGCACATAGCTGAGAGCGCCCTTATAATTATCGTAGATGCTGTCGAAAATAAGCGCGCGGAGCGGCTCGTCCGCACCGCCCTGCGGCGGCGGCACAAGCTCCACCACGCGGGAGAGCACCTGCTCCACGTTGATCCCGTTTTTTGCAGAGATGCGCGGCGCTTCCATGGCGGGGAGGCCGATCACATCCTCGATCTCCTTGGCGACGAACTCCGCGTCCGCGCTCGGCAGGTCGATTTTATTGATAACCGGCACGATCTCCAGCCCCGCGTCGAGCGCGAGATAGACGTTGGCGAGCGTTTGCGCCTCGATGCCCTGCGTGGCGTCCACCACGAGCACGGCCCCCTCGCACGCGGCGAGGCTTCGCGATACCTCGTAGTTGAAGTCCACATGCCCCGGCGTATCGATGAGGTTAAACATGTAGCGGTTGCCGTCCGTATGGGTATAAAACATGCGCACGGCCGTAGCCTTTATGGTGATGCCGCGCTCGCGCTCGATCTCCATGGTATCGAGGAGCTGTTCCTCCATGTCGCGCGCGGCGACCGTGTCGGTAAGCTCCATTAGCCTGTCGGCCAGCGTGGACTTCCCGTGATCGATATGCGCGATGATGCAGAAATTGCGGATGAATTCGCGGGGAAAAGCCATGCGAGCCTCCAAGTATTTTTCTCTAGGAAATCATACTTGATGCGGCATGAAATTGCAAGCGGCACTCGGGCATGCTATCATATTATAAATTGTTTTTGGGGACCGGATGCAGGCATGTTTTACGCGTATATGCTCCGCATGGCGGATGGGTCGCTCTATACGGGCTACACCAACGATATAGAAAAAAGGCTTGCCGCCCACAACAGTGGGACGGCAAGCAAATACACACGTGTGCGTTTACCGGCGGCGCTCGTATATCTGGAGGCTTGTTCCTGTAAGTCGGAAGCGCTGCGCCGCGAGCGCGCTTTGAAGGGGCTCAGGAAGCCGCAGAAGGAAGCGCTCGTGCGCGGCTTTGAGGCGGGCGCGCCGCCCGCCTCGGCTTCGGAGGTTTCAACCACCCGTTAGCAGCAGCCGCAGTTGTTATTGTTGTTGCAGCCGCAGTCATCATTGTTGTTGCAGCAGGAGATGAGAAGCAACAGAATGATGATCCACCAACAATTATTGCCGCCCATGATGCCGTTGTTGTTATTGCAGCCGCAATCGTTGTTGTCTCCGCAACAGGAGAACAGCAGGATCAGGATGATGATCCACCAGCAACTACTGTTGCCGGAGTTGTTGCCGAAATTGAACATACTTGAAATGCCTCCTTAAAATTAAGCGCGGCGCGCTCTTGCTACGATATATTACGCATCTTGTCGGCCATGTGTGCATCTTGACAAAAGCCTTGCGTATGGTATGCTTAATCAAGTTTTTACGGTGGAAAGGAAATGTATATGGCGACCGTTACCATGGAAAAACTCGTCGCGCTGTGCAAAAACCGCGGCTTCATCTTCGCCGGCTCTGAGATCTACGGCGGCCTCGCGAACTCGTGGGACTACGGCCCCTTGGGCGTAGAGCTCAAAAACAACGTGAAGCGCGCATGGTGGCGCAAATTCGTGCAGGAAAGCCCCTATAACGTGGGGATGGATTCCGCCATCCTCATGAACCCGGAAACATGGGTGGCCTCCGGCCATCTCGTAAACTTCAACGACCCGCTGATGGACTGCAAATCCTGCAAAGCACGTTTCCGCGCCGATAAGCTCATCGAGGATTACGTGCACGAACACCATATCGAGGGCGTGCACCCCGACGGCTGGCCTAACGAGCAGATGCAGGCCTATATCGCCGAGCATAAAATCGCCTGCCCAGAGTGCGGCAAGGCCGATTTTACGCCCATCCGCAAGTTCAACATGATGTTCAAAACCTTTCAGGGCGTCAACGAGGATACCGCAAGCCAAATTTACCTTAGGCCCGAAACGGCCCAGGGCATTTTCGTGAATTTCAAAAACGTGCAGCGCACCACGCGCCGCAAGCTGCCCTTCGGCATCGCGCAGATCGGCAAATCCTTCCGCAACGAGATCACGCCGGGCAACTTCATTTTCCGCATCCGGGAGTTCGAGCAGATGGAGCTCGAGTTTTTCTGCGAGCCCGGCACGGAGCTCGAATGGTACGGCTATTGGAAGGACTATTGCAAGAACTTCCTCCTCTCCCTCGGCATGAAGGAAGAAAACATAACCATGCGCGAACATGAAAAGGAAGAATTGAGCCACTACTCCAACGGCACCACCGATATCGAATACGAATTTCCGTTCGGCCGCGGCGAGCTTTGGGGCATCGCCAGCCGCACCGATTTCGACCTGAAGGCGCATTCGGAGCACTCCGGCGCGGCGCTCGACTATCAGGACCCCTTCACCAACGAGCGCTTTATCCCCTACTGCATCGAGCCCTCGCTCGGCGCTGACCGCGTGCTTCTCGCCTTCCTCTGCGACGCCTACGACGAGGAAACGCTCGCGGACGGCGATGTGCGAAACATTTTGCACCTTCACCCCGCGCTCGCGCCCTTCAAGGCCGCCGTGTTCCCGCTCCAAAAAAACAAGCTCGGCGACAAGGCAAAAGAGGTTTATGCCCTGCTCGCCAAGCATTTCATGGTGGATTACGACGAAACCGGCGCCATCGGTAAGCGCTACCGCCGCGCCGACGAGATCGGCACGCCGTACTGCATCACGGTGGATTTCGACACCCTAGAGGACGGCACCGTAACCGTGCGCGACCGCGACACCATGGCGCAGGAGCGCATCGCGATCGACGGCTTAGTGAAGTACATCGAGGAAAAGATCGTATTCTAAACCTTTGATTTCTTAAAAACGGGGCCGCTTCGAACGAAGCGACCCCGTTTTCTCGTCATTCGCGCTGAACGCGCCAATACCCTTCCTTGTTTCTTGCCAGAAGCTGCTCGGCTACCATATCGCGCCGGAGCGTGCAAAAATCGTCGTGGTAATCGGCAAGAATAATGTTTACCTCGCGCTCGGCATATATCCTTCCGAACTCGAAGGATTTTGCGAGCTCCTCGAGAACGATCCTCTCCTTCTTCCGCTGCGAAGGTATGGACTTGAGCTTCCCGTACTCGAAGAAGCTCTCAATCACCTTGCGGCGGTATTGCGCCTCACGCTGCGCCTGCAAGGCGGCTTCGTCCGATTCCTCCTTGATGATATCGAGAATACTCGTCATAAAAACGTCTCTGCGAAGCGAATACATCGCGTAGTACTGGTTTTTGTAGGAGGTCACGGCACCCGCGTCGCTTAGCTTTTTCAGGTGGAACGATATGGTGGGCGCGGTCAAGCCAAGCCTTTCGGCCAAGCGCTCCACATACATATCCTCCACGGCGAGCGATTTTAAAATTTGTAGTCTCGATTTATCCGACAGGCATTTGAAAAGGCCGATGGCCTCCGCTTCGGTCATGGCTGCGCCTCCCAAATGCGCCCGAACGCGGCCCGTATCCCCTTTACCGTTTCAAGCTTGATGGTTTCAATCCGCACTTTTTCAACATCGCCGTGCTGTTCCGCCTTGCGGCAGGATTCCTCCCAGCTTACGGGTATCTCCTCAACTTTTTCCAAGAAGAAACGCCTTACGGCTTTTTCCTCTCCGCCGCCCGCCTTGACGCTCACTCGAAGCATGGCCTTAAAAATGTCGTAAACGTTTGCCCGTATCCTTTCAAAAACAGCCTCGTCCGCCCTGTCGTCCTTCAAAAGCGCTTCCCTTTTCCGCTCGCAGGAAGCGATTCTTTCGTCAAAATAAGAGAACATTGCGTCCTGCCGAAGCTCGCTCATAAAATTACCCTTTCCTTTCGATGGCATGCCGTTTTATTAACCCGTCCGCAACCCCTATCTCGATTTAATTATATAGTTATCTTCCATATTGTCAATATTTAATTTGATATTTATAAAACTAAAATTGCATTCCCCAAAAGCGAGAGACTGCTTCGGAAAACCTCCGAAACAGTCTCTCGCTTGCTTTTATGTAGCTTACCCCTTGATCTTCCCCTCGTGGTTGCGCTCGAGTATCTTCGCGAGCGCGACGGCGTGGCGGCTTATGTTTGCCTCGTCCTGCCCCTCGAGCATGATGCGGATCAGAGGCTCCGTGCCGGAGGCGCGCACGAGCACGCGGCCGGAGGCGCCGAGCTCGTCATTGACGCGCACTATGGCGGCTTTAAGCTCCGCGTCGGCCATGGCCTCGTGCTTTTTATCGTTCTCGACGCGCACGTTCACGAGCACCTGCGGGTAGATGGGGATATCCGAAGCAAGCTGCGATATGCTCTTTTTCGAGGTCTTTAAAACGTTGAGCACCTGGATGGCGGTAAGCATGCCATCGCCCGTGGTGTTCAGGTCAAGGAAGATCACGTGGCCGGACTGCTCGCCGCCCAGCGTGTAGTTTTCCTCGAGCATGCGCTCCATCACATAGCGGTCGCCCACGGCGGTTTCCGAAATATGTATGCCGAGCTCCTTCATGCGCACCTTCAAGCCGAGGTTCGACATGACGGTGATGACGAGCGTGTCGCTTTTGAGCCTGCCCTCAGCTTTTAGCGCCCGCGCGCAGATGCCTAAAATACGGTCGCCGTCCACGATATTGCCGAATTCGTCCGCCGCAATCACCCTGTCGGCGTCGCCGTCGAACGCGAAACCGACGTCCGCGCCCGTTTCCGTGACGAGCTCCTGTAGGCGCTCGGGGTGCATGGAGCCGCACTTATCGTTGATGTTGTTGCCGTCCGGCTCGTCGGCGCAGGAGATCACCTCCGCGCCGAGCGAGGAAAACACCTCCCGCGCGAGGGGCGAGGAAGCGCCGTTGGCGCAGTCGAGCACCACGCGGATGCCACCGAAGCTCTCGCGCGCGGTGGATTTTAAAAACGCCGCGTATTCGGAGGCCGCGCGCTTGGCCACGATCACATGCCCCACGCCCGCCCCCTTGGGCCTTTCGAGCGGCGCGCCGTCTTTGATCATGCGCTCTATCTCATCCTCGAGCTCGTCGGGCAGCTTATAGCCTTGCGCGTTGAACCATTTGATGCCGTTATATTCCATGGTGTTGTGCGACGCGCTCACCATTACCGCCGCATCCGCTTCGTAAAGGCGCACGAGATGCGCCAGCGCGGGCGTTGGGATCACACCCACGTCGATCACGTCGCCGCCCACCGAGCAGATGCCCGCCGTGAGCGCAGCCGCGAGCATATCGCCCGAGCGCCGCGTATCCATGCCCACGAGAATCCTCGGGTTATGCACCTCGCTCGTTAAAACGCACGCGCCGCACGCGCCGATCTTCATCGCGAGCTCGATCGATAAATCCTGGTTGGCGATGCCGCGCACGCCGTCGGTTCCGAAAAGCCTTGCCATAAAACCTCCCTATACCATCAGGTCTTCCACGGCCGAGGTGGCCGCGACCGCGCCGTCGGCCACGGCGGTAACGATCTGCCTCAGGGGGGTATTGCGCACATCGCCCGCCGCGTATACGCCCCGCACCGAGGTTCTCATATGCGCGTCGGTAACGATATAGCCGCCCGGGTCAAGGTTTAGCGCCCCCTTGAAAAGCGCGGTGTTGGGTTCGACGCCGACGGCCACAAAAATGCCGTCCACGCCGAGCTCGCGCTCCGAACCCGCCTTGTTTTTCACGGCGAGGCCGGTCACCTGCTTTTCGCCCAAAATGCGCTCGGGCACGCTATTCAGCACGAATTCGATTTTCGGCTCGGCAAAGGCGGCCTTTTGCAGCACCTCCGTGGCGCGAAGCTCGTCGCGGCGGTGCACCACATACACCTTGTTGACGAAGCGCGCAAGGTAAAGCGCGTCCGCGATGGCGGTATCTCCTCCGCCCACCACCGCGACGCTGCGGTTTTTAAAGAAAGCGCCGTCACAGGTGGCGCAGTAGGAAATGCCCGCGCCCGTAAGCTCCTCCTCGCGCGCAAGGCCTAACTTGCGCGGCGAAGCGCCGGTGGCGATGATCACCGTTTTTGCCTCATATTCCTTACCCGCGCCGCGCGCGCGCTTCACGGAGCCGGTTAACTCAACGCCGACGACCTCGTCGGTCGCCATTTGAAGCCCGAAGCTCAGCGCCTGCTTTTCTAGCTTTGTGGCGAGGGAAAAGCCGTCCACGCCCTGCTCGAAGCCGGGGTAGTTTTCCACATTCATGGTTTTGGTCATTTGCCCGCCGGCGTAAATGCTTTCCAAAAGCAAAGCGTTCCTGCCGCTTCTCGCGGCATAGATGCCCGCCGCAAGCCCTGCCGGCCCGCCGCCGATGATGACGATATCCTTCATATTGCACCTCGGTTTTTGTTTTTTTCCGTTGTTTTTTCGGTTTCTAGTATAACATATTCTCATCAAAAGAATAAGGCGCTCGCCGTGATTGCACGCAAGCTGGCCAAAGTGGGTAACTTTGTCACGGACGGGCGGTGAAGCGGGCGTATAAAAAAGCCCGAAACAGCTTCGGGCTTTTGAAGTATACGCACTTGATTAACGCTTCGAGAACTGGGGCGCGCGGCGCGCGGCCTTGAGGCCGTATTTCTTGCGCTCCTTCATGCGCGGGTCGCGCGTGAGGAAGCCGGCCTTTTTAAGATCGCCGCGGAGCGCGGGATCGGCCACGATGAGCGCGCGGGCGATGCCGTGGCGGATCGCGCCGGCCTGGCCGGTGGTGCCGCCGCCGTAAACGTTGACGCTCACGTCGTATTTGGAGAGGTTGTTGGTGAGGGTCAACGGCGCGCGGGCGATCATTTTAAGGGTCTCGTAACCAAAATAGTTCTCGAGATCGCGCTTGTTGACGGTAATGTTGCCGGTGCCCGGGAACAGGCGAACGCGGGCAATGGACTTTTTGCGCCTTCCGGTGCCTAAAAATTGAGCGGTTGCCATAGATCGTTCCTCCTTCCCTTATTTGAGCACGAGCGTTTCGGGCATCTGCGCCGCCTGCTCGTGATTGGGGCCGCGGTAAATGCGGACCTTCTTGAGCATTTTGCGGCCGAGCGGGCCCTTGGGCATCATGCGGCGAATGGATTCGTACACGGCGAATTCGGGCTTTTTGGCGAGCAGCTCACGGTACGGCGTCTCGCGGAGGCTTCCGGGAAATTCGCTGTGGGTATAGTACATTTTCTTGTCGAGCTTTTTGCCCGTCAAAACGACCTTATCGGCGTTGATGATAATGACGTGATCGCCGGTATCGACGTGCGGCGTAAAAATCGGCTTATGCTTACCGCGAAGTATAGAGGCAACTTGGGTGGACAGACGGCCGAGCACCATGCCGGTCGCGTCCACGACGTACCACTTACGTTCGAGGGTTTCGCCTTTTGCCATATAGGTTTTCATGGCTCATCCTCCAAGGTTATTGTTTTGCGCTGTCAGAGGAGTGGCGTTCCCTGCGAGCCGGGGCTGTGGCCGCATTGCGCCTGTCCTAACGAACACACTATGGTATTTTATCCAATCCCTTTCACGATGTCAAGGAAAAAAGCGCGGAAAACGGGAATATTTTCGAAGTTTAGCTAAGCCCCGCAAAGCCGGTCTGCCTTAAAGCCTCATAAAGGGCGAGCGCGACGGAATTTGAGAGGTTCAGCGAGCGCTGATCGCTTTTCATGGGGATGCGCACGGCGTCGTCCGCGCGGCGCGCAAGGAGGCTTTCGCCAAGCCCCGCCGTTTCCCTGCCGAACACCAGAAAGTCGCCGTCGCGGTAGCTTACCTCGGTATATACCCGCTTCGCGTGCGTGGAAAACAGGAAAAAACGCGCGTTGGGGTTTTTCTCCTCAAGCTCCTCGAAGGAATCGTAATAGGTAAGATCGAGGTCTTTCCAATAATCCAACCCTGCGCGTTTCAACTGCTTGTCGTCGATCGTAAAGCCGAGCGGACGAACAAGATGCAGCCTCGTGCCCGTCACGGCGCAGGTGCGCGAGATATTGCCCGTGTTCTGCGGTATTTCAGGCTCCACCAAAACGATGTTGTACATTCGACCCCCCACGCTTTATGCGCGTCTATCATTCTACGCGCGTAAAAGGCCGATTGCAAGCGCCTTTCTATGTTTTTTCCGGCTTCTTCACGAGCTTTCTCACCTTGTCGAGGTAGATATCCGTAAGCTCCTTGGAGTATTCCTCGCTGTAAGCGCCTGCCAGCACCCGGCACGACCTCAAGGATTCCGAGGGGCGTATAAGCACCCAGCCCTCGTCGCTTTTCACCTTCACGCCGTCCAGCAGTTCCACGCGGTTTTCCGATTCCGTTTCCACAAGGCTTCTTAAGACCCTGCCCACGTCGCGCCACGAGCAGCCCACCTCGGCCTCGCGCGTGTGCGCCTGCGGCAGCGCTTTCAAAAGCGCTTCGAGCTCGTCCGTCTGCGCGAGCTCCGAAAGCCTTACCACGGCGGTTTCCGGCTCGAACAGCTCCCCTAGATAGGTGTTTGAAAGGAGCGCGGCCTCGAGCCACTTCCCGCGCACGTTCGCAGCGCGCTCCACCGTCGCGCCCTCGCTTGTGAGGGCGTCCGCATACTCCTCGGGAAATCCCACGGGAAGCGTGAATTTCGTTTGCCTCCCCGCGCGCAAAGCGCTTAACGCAAACAAAAATTGAAGCTCGCTCTTGGAAATATGCCTGTCCTTGTAGATGATAAGCTCCGTCTCGCCGCTTTCGCCCATCATCACGCCCAAAGTCGCGCCCGCGAACACCATGGAGCCGCGCAGCTTATCCCTCTGTTTTTCCGGCATGAACAGCGCGCGTACGCCCACGGGCAGCAGCACGCGCGCTACGATGTCGAACGCGGCGGCGCTTCCCCCAACGATCACGGTGATCGCCCCCATCTCCACGCGCTTAAGGGTCAGCATAGAGGCGATATGCGCCTCGTAAGCCCTTGCGGCGGCGTTGTTATGCTCTAAAACGCCGAGGCGGTCAAAGGTGACG
Organism: Eubacteriales bacterium; assembly: GCA_021372675.1. Lineage (GTDB taxonomy): Bacteria > Bacillota > Clostridia > Christensenellales > CAG-138 > UBA7707. Next base: position 38,140 of record JAJFTZ010000010.1, on the reverse strand, counting down.
GGCTTCTTGAAGCCCTCGTCGTACTCCTGCTTGAACTTTCGAAAATCCTTGGCGCCGAGCTCCGCGCCGTTGTGGTCGCAAAGATAAAGCTCCGCCTCGTGGGCATTTCGCGCGCTGTGGCGAAGGAACGCGCCGCCGCGCAGCCGAAACGCGCGCACGGCGTATTCGAGCACGGAATAGGGGCACGCGCCTAAGTCGCACACATCCACCCCCTGCGATATGAGGCCGGAAAAAAGCGCGTGCTTGAGCATGACGGCCTGCTGGCTGCCGTCCGTCGCCACGCCGACCTCCGCGGGCAGCTTATGGAGCGACGCGAACGCGCAGCCCGCGCGCACGGCCTGAAGCGGGTTCAAATCGCCGTCGCAATACCCGCGCATAGGCAGCCTTTCGAGCTTATTTTCCCCGCGCTCCTGCCACACTACGTTTTCCGTGTAAATGGCTTCATCCGCAAGCTTTTTCTGCGGCCATATGAGCGCGCCCTTTCGTACCTGCGCGCCTCTTCCCACATGCGTTCCCGCGCCGACGGCGCTTTTTTCAAACACCGCCGCGCCCGTGTCGATATGCGCATCCTCGCAGAGGATAGCGCCGCGTATTTCCGCGTTTTCGCGCACGCGCACGTTTTCCATCAGGACGGATTGTTTTATGCTGCTTCCCGTGCCGATGCGGCTTCCCGAACCGATCACCGCGTAAGCCTCCACAAGCGCGCCGTCCGCGATCTCCGCCCCGCTCCCAACGTAGCACGGCGCGCGAAGCACCGCCTTTTTCGAGACTCGCGCTCCCTCCTCAAGATGGATGCCGCCGCGCGCCGCCGCGCGGGGCAAATAAGCGCATTGCCCGTCCAAAAGCGCCCGCTGCGCCTCCAGATACTGCTCAAGGTCGCCGATGTCGCACCAATAGCCTTCGGTTTCGTAGCCGTAGATGGGTACGCCCCTTTCCATCACGAGCGGGAACAGATCCATGCTGAAATCAAATGGGCGATCCTCGGGGATAAGCTCTAAGATTTCCGGCTCGAGTATGTATACGCCGGTGTTGGCGAGGTCGCTGAACACCTCGGAGAGCATGGGCTTTTCCAAAAAACGGGAGATCGCGCCGTCGCGGCCGAGCAGAACCACACCGTATTCTGTCGGTGCGGTCACCTTTTTCAAAACGATGGTGAGCTTCGCGCCGCGCTCCTTATGCGCGGCAAGCGCCGCGCTTAAGTCCATATCGGTAAGCGCGTCGCCGCTTAAAACGAGCGTGGTCTCGGGCGTTTTTACGGCGGCGCGCACGCTCCCGGCGGTGCCCAGCGGCTTTTCCTCCACGGCATAATCCATTTTCACGCCGAAGCGCTCGCCGTTTCCCACATGGCGCATGATGCTTTCGGGCAAATAGAAAAGCGTGGCCGTCACATCCGTCATGCCGTGTGAGCGCAAAAGCTCTAGGCAATATTCGATCACGGGCCTGTTGAGCAGCGGAACCATAGGTTTTGGCACGGTGCAGGTAAGGGGCCGCAGGCGGCGTCCCTCCCCCCCCGCCATAATGACTGCGCGCATTAAAAATACCGCCTTTCCAAAATGAAATGCGGTATTAGTTTGCGCGCGCGCGTGGAATTTATAACGGCATCAGCTGAAATACGAATTTCCGCCGTAGGTCGCGATGTAGTTGTGCGAGCTCCAGCTCTCGCCCTTTTTCGAGGGGCGGAAGTAGTAAGCGTTCGAGGGGAGGATCGTATCCCCGCCGAACACGGCTTGTACTGCTTCGATGCACAAAGAAGACGGCTTTACCGCGCGAAGCGCGGCTTCATCTTTGGCGGGCGTAAACTGCGAACCGTTGCCCTGAAAGATCACGCCCTCCACGGTGGAGCGGAAGATGCCGCTTTTCACGCGGTTCAATATGACGTTTGCCACGGCGCGGTAGCCGTCGTAGTCCCCCCGCTTGCTTTCCTCGTAGACGATCTGCGCGGTGAGGAGTACCTCCTCGGCGCTGTAGCCGCCCGCGCCGTCGTTTTTCGCCTCCACGGGCGCGGGCGTGGCGGTCGCCTTAGGCGCCTCGGTCGGCGCGGCGGTAGCCCTCGACGAAGAGGAGGGTTTTTTCGTCGGCTCCGGCGTGGGCGTGGGGATCGCGCCCACGCCGATGAACTCCTTGAGCATAAAGCCGTTTTTCCCATCGACCTCCACCCGATACCAATCGACGGTCTTTGCGGTGATAAGAAGGAGCGTATTGCATTCGTATTCGCCGATCACGTCGTACTCCGTGCCGGGGCCGGCGCGCAGGTTCACCGAGACCGCGCCCACATAGCCCTTCACATCTTTCACGTCCGTTAGCTCATAATCGGGCGTGGGCGAAGGCGTGGGCGCCTCGGTGGGCGCAAGGGTCGCCGCGGGCGTTGCGGGCGGCAAGGTGGGCGTCGCTGTAACGGGCGTGGGCGTGGCGGGAGCGGGCGTATCCGGCAGGGGCGTAATTTCCACAAAGCCCTCCTCGAGGCGCACGGCGGCGCTCACGGCCCTTTCGGAAAGGCCCGTGGCCGTTTGCGCCGCACAGCCGCCGAGCAGGAGCGCGGCGAACGCGAGGAGCAATATGAAGCTTTTTGTACCTTGTGCCATGCCTTACAAAATGTACTTTCTTAAATCCTCGCCGCTGAATTCGCTCGAGAGGTGCTCCTTCACGTACGTTTTATCCACCAGCACCTTGGTGAGCGGGAACGAGCCGTTGGCATTGAAGGAGATATCGTCCAGAAGGTTTTCCATGATGGTGTGGAGCCTGCGCGCGCCGATGTTCTCGCTCGTTTCGTTGGCGTTAAACGCATACTGCGCCAGCACCTCGATGGAATCCTCCTCGAAATCGAGCACGATGTTATCGGTTTGCAAAAGCGCCGCGTATTGCTTGGTGATGGCGTTTTCGGGCTGCGTGAGGATGCGCTTATAATCGTCCACCGTGAGCGGGTCGAGGTTGACGCGGATGGGAAAGCGGCCCTGCAGCTCGGGAATGAGGTCGCTCACCTTGGAAACGTGAAACGCGCCCGCCGCGATGAACAGGATGAAATCCGTTTTCACGGGGCCGTACTTTGTGCTTACGGTGCAGCCCTCCACGAGGGGAAGGATGTCGCGCTGCACGCCCTCGCGGGAAACGTCGGGGCCGGAAACATGGCCCGAGCCCGCGATTTTATCGATCTCGTCGAGAAAGATGATGCCGTCCTGCTCGGCGCGCTCGATGGCCTCGCGCGTCACCTCGTCCATGTCGATAAGCTTTTCAGCCTCCTCCTGCGTTAAAATGCGGTAGGCTTCCGGTACCTTCACCTTGCGGTTCTTCCTGTTTTTGGGCAAAAGGCTGCCCATCAGGTCGTTGATGTTGATGTCGATGCCCATGGCGATCATGGCGTTGCCGCTCGTGTTGGATTGCTCCACCTCAATCTCGAGCATCTGCTCGTCGAGCTGCCCGCTTCGAAACGCCACAAGCACCTCCTCGCGGCGGGTGCGGTGCTCGCGCCGCTCGGCGTCGCTCATCTCCGGCTCCTGCGCTTCGCCGCTGCCGAGAAGAAGCTGCAGCGGATTTTGCGTTTTCTGCCGCTTCACCGCGATAGGCACCAAAAGATCCACAAGCCGCTGCTCGGCCGCGGCCTGCGCGACCATGCGCACCTCCGCCTCTTTTTTCTCCTTCGTAAGGCGGATGGAGGCGTCCACAAGGTCGCGGATCATGGAATCGACATCCCGGCCCACGTAACCGACCTCGGTGAATTTTGTGGCCTCCACTTTAATAAACGGCGCGTCCACAAGCTTCGCGAGCCTGCGGGCGATCTCCGTTTTGCCGACGCCCGTGGGGCCTATCATAATGATGTTTTTCGGCGTAATCTCCTCGCGAAGCTCCGTACTCAATCTGCTCCTGCGATAACGGTTACGCAATGCCACGGCCACCGCGCGCTTTGCCCGCGCCTGCCCGATGATGTATTTATCCAAAGAATCGACGATCTCCTTGGGCGTAAGCATACTATACCTCCTCCACGGAAATGTTCCCGTTGGTAAATACGCATATGTCCGAGGCGATGCGAAGCGCCTTTTCGGCGATGTCCTTGGCGCTAAGCTCCGTGTTCTGCTTAAGCGCCTTCGCCGCGGCGAGCGCGTACATGCCTCCCGAGCCGATGGCGGCGATGCCGTCGTCGGGGTCGATCACCTCGCCCGTGCCGGAGATGATCAAAAGCTCGTCGGCGCTGGCGGCGATGAGAAGCGCCTGAAGCTGGCGCATCACCTTATCGCTGCGCCACTCCTGCGCGAGCGCAACCGCCGCGCGCTTGAGGCTGCCGCCGTGCTGCTCGAGCTTGCCCTCGAACCTGTCGCAAAGCGTAAACGCATCCGCCACCGTGCCCGCAAAGCCAACCACGACCTTGCCGTGGTAAACGCGGCGCACCTTTTTGGCGGTCTGCTTCATAATCGTGTTTTCGCCCATCGTCACCTGCCCGTCGCCCGCGACGGCGCATTTGCCGTTTTTTTGCACGGCGACGATCGTAGTACCCATCAAAGGCATAGCTTTTTCCTCATTCCTTTTATGATGCTCAAATGGTTTTCACCGCGTAATCCTCGATGTATTCTTCCTGAAAGCCCAAGGAATCGTACAGGCTCCGCGCCCAGTTTCCCACAACGCAGTAGAGCGTGACGGAGCTATAACCGCTTTTCAGAATCCCGTTGCACAAATGCTTCACAAAAAGCCGCCCGATGCCTTTCCCCTGCGCCTCCGGTTTGATCGACACGCTGTCAATCTCGTCGCCGTCAAGGCGCGCATGGCCTATGATCTCCTCGCCCTGCACGAAAACAAAACGCTCCTCGGCCGTGCGCTTCCATGTCTCGCGCATTTTCTCGCTCGGCTTTTGCACGGTGGAATTCGGAAACGCGCCGACGCGCAGGCGCATTTCGTGGAAGGCGCGCGCGGAAAGCTCCTGCGTGGCGGTAAAATCCGCATCCTCATAGCCGCGAACCGGCAGAACGGGAAGCTCGAATGCCGCGCCGCTATACCGCATGAGCGCGGAGGAAAAGGAATACGCGTAACCATGCTTTGCGGCAAAGGCTTTCGCGTTTTCGTCGCCGTGCAACCAGTAGGTCTCGATATCAACCGGCGCGGTTTTCTTAAGCTCGTTCTCACAGAGCCGCAGAGCCTGAGCGCCAAGCCCCTTGCCGCGAAACTGCCGGGCGATATAAATATACAGGAAAGCGTTTTTCCCTTGCTCCAACGCCGCCCCGCCCACGAGCGCATCGCCGTGCCAAAGCCCGCACAAGGAATCCTCTCCGTTTTCAAGCGCATCCAAAAGGCTATTTGCGGCGATGTCGCCCGACAAAAGCGACTTTAGCGCCGCGCGGTCTTTTTTCGAAAGTTTTTTAAGCGCCATAGTCCTTTGTCTTTGCACCGGCATGCTCCTATGATAGCATAAATTCGGAGAACAGCAGAAATTTCCGAGGTATCTTTACATTTTCTTCGCAATTATTTCATCTATTGCGCATAAGGCGCGCTCCGCTACCTTTTCATAGCGCTCCTGCTTGTTGCGCGGCGGGTCTATAAGCGCGTCCATGATACCGAACGTCACGTTCATGGGCTGGAAATCCTTGCCCGCGTATTCCGAAACGTAGTGCGCGAGCGCGCCGATGGCCGTAGCGCGCGTGAAATCCACCGTATCTTTGCCGAGGAGCGCGTGCGCGAGGTTCACGCCCGCGACGAGCCCGCTCGCCGCGCTTTCGACGTAGCCCTCCACGCCCGTAAGCTGCCCCGCGAAATAAAGCCCCGCCTTTGCGTTCGCCTGAAAGGCGCAATCGAGCTTGCCGGGGGAATTGATAAAGGTGTTGCGGTGCATCACGCCGTAGCGCGCGAAGCTCGCGTTCTCCAAGCCCGGTATCATTTTGAACACGCGCTTCTGCTCGGAAAACTTCAGGTTCGTCTGGAAGCCCACGATGTTATAGAGGCGGCCCTCCTTATCGTCCTGCCGAAGCTGCACTACGGCGAACGGGCGCGCGGCGTTTCGCTCGTCGCGAAGGCCCACGGGCTTCAACGGCCCGTAGGCGAGCGTCATCCTGCCGCGCCTCGCCATAGCCTCCACGGGCATGCAGCCCTCAAACACCTTGGGCGTTTCAAATTCCTTGAGGGGCACCGTTTCGGCGTTTATAAGCGCGTCCACGAACGCTTCGTATTGCACGCGATCCATGGCGCAGTTGAGATAATCGCTCCCCCTGTCATAGCGCGAGGCGCGAAACACCTTCCCCATATCGAGCGACTCATACTCCACGATGGGCGCCGCCGCGTCGTAAAAATGCAGGCTCTCGCCGAAAAAACGCTCGATATCCGCCAAAAGCGGTCCGTCGGTAAGCGGGCCCGTGGCGACAACGGCGGGTATTTCCGGCAGCGAAAGGACTTCCTCCTCCACGACCTCTATGTTTTTATGCGCGCGAACGCGCTCGGTGACGAGCGCGGAAAAGCCCTCGCGATCCACCGCCAGCGCGCCGCCCGCCGGCACGCGCGAGGCGTCGGCGCAGGAAAGGATAAGAGAACCGAGCCGCCGCATTTCCTCCTTCAAAAGCCCTACGGCGTTTTGGAGCCTGTCGGAGCGGAGGGAGTTGGAGCACACGAGCTCCGCGAATACCTCGCTTTTGTGGGCGGGGCTTTTTTTAAGAGGCTTCATTTCCGCGAGCAATACAGGAACGCCGCGCTCAGCTAGCTGATACGCGGCTTCACACCCTGCGAGTCCCGCGCCAACGACCTTGACGCGTTCATACTTCATTCCTCATTCCCCTTCTTCTGCGGCCTCACCACGAAGCCGCAATCCTTATTGGAGCAGGCGGTGTAGCCTCCGTGCTGCCCGAGCTTGTGCACCATCATAGCGCCGCACTTGGGGCATTTCTCCTTGGCGGGCTTATCCCACGATACAAAGTCGCACGCAGGGTACCTTTCGCAGCCGTAAAACGCCTTGCCGCGCTTGGATTTACGCTTGATGATCTCGGCGCCGCACACGGGGCACGGCACGCCGATCTTTTCGACGATGGGCTTGGTGTTTCTGCACTCGGGGAAATTGGGGCATGCGAGGAACCTTCCGAAGCGCCCCATTTTATAGACCATCATCGCGCCGCAGCGCTCGCATTGCACATCGGAGACCTCATCGGGGATCACGACCTTTTCGATGCTCTCCGACGCCTTGACGACGGTCTTTTCGAACGGGCCGTAAAAATCGGAAATGACCGAGGTCCATTCCTGCTCGCCGTCCTTTATAAGGTCGAGCTTGCTTTCCATATCCGCCGTGAATTTTACGTCCACGATATCCTCGAAGTTCTCCTTCATGAGTTGCGTCACCACGAAGCCTAGCTCCGTGGGGAGAAGCTGCTTTTTATCGCGCTGGATGTAGCCGCGCTCGATGATGGTGGAAATGGTGGGCGCGTAGGTGCTCGGCCTGCCTATCCCCTTTTCCTCGAGCGCCTTTACAAGCGACGCCTCCGTGTAGCGCGGCGGCGGCTGCGTAAAGCGCTGTTCCGAATCGACCTTTTGCGCCTTGAAGGTTTCGTTTACGGCGAGCTTGGGCAAAAGCACCTCGTCCTCCTGCGCCTCGTCGCGGCCCTCGGTGTAGATCACGCCGTAGCCGTCGAACAGCGTACGCACGCCGTTGGCGCGGTAGGTGCAGCCGCTCGCATCGAAGGTGACGGTGCTCGTTTCCATGAGCGCCTCGGCCATTTGGCTCGCGAGGAAGCGCTCGTAGATGAGCTTGTAAAGCTTATACTGGTTGGCGTTGAGCGACGCCTTCACGCTCGCGGGCGTGTTTTCGACGCTCGAGGGGCGAACCGCCTCGTGCGCGTCCTGCGCGCCCTTACGGCCCTTGTACACATTGGGCGTCTTGGGAACGTAGGCATCGCCGTAAACCTTTTTGATGTGCTCGAGCGCCTGCGTCTGCGCCTCCCCGGACACGCGCACGGAATCGGTGCGGATATAGGTGATGAGGCCCGTAAGGCCCTTCCCCTCGAGCTCCACGCCCTCGTAAAGCTGCTGCGCCACGAGCATGGTGAGCTTTGTGGTAAAGCCGAGCTTGCGCGAGGCCTCCTGCTGCATGCTGCTCGTGGTGAACGGCGGCGGCGCGTGGCGGGTCTTTTCCGCCACCTTGATATCGGTGATGGTAAACGGCGCGTCCTTGGACTGCTCCACGACCTTTTTGGCGAGCGCCTCGTCGTGCACGTCGGTCTTTTTGCCGTTAAAACCGTAAAACTTCACGGCGATGGGCTTTTTTACGGAGCCGCCGGTAAGGTGCGCGGTAATGATCCAATACTCCTCGGGCACGAAATCCATGATCTCCTGCTCGCGGTCGCATATGATGCGCGTGGCCACGGACTGTACGCGACCCGCCGATAGCCCTTTGCGAACCTTCGCCCAGAGCACGGGGCTTATTTTATAGCCGACGAGCCTGTCGAGCACGCGGCGCGCCTGCTGCGCGTCCACGAGGGCCATATCGATGGCGCGCGGCGTTTTCACGGATTTTTTTACGGTGTTGGAGGTGATCTCGTTAAACTCGATACGGCAGTTCGACCTTGGGTCGAGCTTTAAAATATGCGCGAGATGCCACGAGATGGCCTCGCCTTCCATATCAGGGTCGGTCGCGAGCAGTACCTTCTGCGCCCCCTTCGCCTCCTTGCGGATGCGTTCGAGCACGTCGCCGCGCCCGCGAAGCGTGATGTACTTTGGCTCGAAGCCATGCTCCACATCCACGCCGAGCTGACTTTTGGGGAGGTCGCGCACATGTCCGTTGGACGCGACCACCTTGTATTTAGAGCCGAGGAATTTTCCGATCGTTTTCGCCTTTGCGGGCGATTCCACGATCACAAGCATTTCAGACATAGCGCCTCCGAAATCCGCCGATGCCGGTTCAAACGGCGGAAGATTCTAAAATAAGGTAAGGAGAGCCGAGCTTGCGGGCCCCGCTCTCTCAAATTTCGTAGACCCTTCCGGGCGACTGCTTAATTATTCCCGAAAATTCCAGCTCTGTCAAGGTGGAATTTAAGGTACCGATCGGAATCCCCGTGAGCTCGCTCAGCTCGTCGAAGCTCCTCTCCCCCGCTTTCAGAAGGTCGTAAACGGTTTTCTGCTCACCCGTAAGCTCCTCCTTCTTCTCGGCGCGCGCCGCCGCCACGTACGCGCCGAGGCCGTATTCCTCGAGTACGTCGGCTGCGCAAAGCGTGAGCTTCGCCGCGCCGTCGGCGATCATGCGGTTGGTGCCCTCGCTCATGGGGTCGGTGACGCGTCCGGGTACGGCAAACACATCGCGGCCCTGCTCGAGCGCGTAATTGGCGGTGATGCTCGTGCCGCTTCTCGAGGCCGCCTCCACCACCACAAGCCCGCGCGACATGCCGCTTATGATGCGGTTGCGCCGTGGAAAGTTGGAGGGATGCGGCTTGGTACCCGGTAAGAATTCCGAAACCACCGCGCCTCGCTCCGCGATTTTATCATAAAGCGCCTCGTTTTCCTTAGGGTATACGATATCCACCCCGCAGCCGAGCACCGCGATGGTCGGATAGTCGCTTTCCTCCACGCTTAAAGCGCCCGCCGCGCTCTGCGCGTCGATGCCGTAGGCAAGCCCCGAAACGACGCAAGCGCCCGCGCCCACGAGCTCGCTCGCGAGTGAAAACGCCATTTTCTTCCCGTAGTTGGTGCACTTGCGCGAGCCGATGATGGCCAGGGGGAGCGCGATGCCGCTTTTAAGCGTCCCCTTCACGAACAGCACCGGCGGCGGGTTATGGATGTGCCTTAAAAGCTCGGGGTAATTTTCGTCGTCGAAAAGCGCGGTCTTTATATCGTGCTTTTCAAGGTAGTTCAAGCACGAGTCGATGTAGCTCTCCTTCGCCTTTTGGCGAAGCTCCGCCCTGACCTTTTCGGCGTTTCTGCCCTCGAACAAAAGCGCGTTATCGGCCGCGGCATAAAACACCTCGCGCGCGGAGCCGTGGTGCTCCACAAGCTTGAAGTAGGCCGAGGGGCTGCATTTGAGCGCAAAGGCGAGCCACAGCGCGTAGCGCGAACGGATATCGAGCATATCATTGCTCCCCCAACTGAATTGCGTACCATAGTATTTACGCCGCGTCAGCCCCAGTATTTGCCGTCGAGGCTTCTATATTGTATCGCCTCCGCAACGTGCGCGCTTTTTACGCTTTCGCTCCCCTCGAGATCGGCGATGGTGCGGGCCACCTTTAAAATGCGGCTGTAGGCGCGCGCGCTCAGATTAAGCGCGGAAAATGCCTTTTGCAAAACGGCGCTCCCCCTTTCGTCGAGCGCGCAATAGGTTTTCAATAGGGCGTTGCTAAGCTGCGCGTTGAACAAAATACCGTCGTTTTTATAGCGCTCGCGCTGTAGCCTTCGCGCTTCGTTCACACGCGCGCGAACGGCGGCGGAAGGCTCGCCCGGCGTTTTTTTCGAAAGCTCCTCAAACTCCACCTCCGTCATCTCCACGTGGAGGTCGATGCGGTCAAGCATGGGGGAGCTTATGCGGCCGCGGTACTGCTTAATCTGCGCGTTCGTGCAGCGGCAGGGCGTTTTGCGCGAGCCGTAGTTGCCGCAGGGGCACGGATTCATGGCGGCAACGAGCATGAAGTCCGCCGGATAGGTGGCGCGCGAGTTGGCGCGCGTGATGGTGACGGTGCCGTCCTCGAGCGGCTGGCGCAGCGCCTCGAGCGAGCTCTTTTTGAACTCCGGAAACTCGTCCAAGAAAAGCACGCCATAATGCGCGAGGCTGATCTCCCCCGGCAGCGCTTTCGCCCCGCCGCCTACGAGCGCGGCGGTGGAGGCGCTGTGGTGCGGCGCGCGAAACGGCCGCTCGGCCACGATGCCGTCCGCGCCTCGAAGCGCGCCCGTCACCGAGTGTATTTTTGTGATCTCGAGAGCCTCCTCGAAGGTGAGCTCGGGCAAAATGGAAGGCACGCTGCGGGCGAGCATAGTCTTGCCCGACCCCGGCGTGCCGATGAGCATCAAATTATGACCGCCCGCCACGGCGACCTCCGCCGCGCGCTTCGCGCCCTGCTGGCCGCGTATTTCGGAAAAATCCGCGCCGTATTTCATCTCGGACGCGCTCCATACATGCCGCTTTGCGGGAACAAGCTCGGTTTTGCCCCTGAGATACGCGGCCGCCTCCGAAAGCGAGCCGAGCGGTAGTATCTCCACGCCCTCCACGTACGCCGCTTCCGCGGCGTTTTGCGCGGGCAAAAAAATCCGCTTCGCGCCGCTTCCGTACGCGCCGATGACCATGGGCATGATGCCGTTGACCGGTCTTACGGCCCCGTCGAGCGCAAGCTCGCCCAAAAACACCGCGTTCCCAACGGCGCTTTGCGGCACCTGCCCCGTCGCGGCGAGGACGCCTATGGCGATGGGCAGGTCGTACACCGAGCCTTCCTTTTTTAGGTCCGCGGGCGCAAGGCTCACCGTGATGCGCGACGCGGGAAACTCCAGGCCGCTGTTTTTCACGGCGGCGCGCACGCGCTCGCGCGACTCGCGCACCGCGGCGTCGGGCAGCCCTACCGTTTCATAGGCGGGGATGCCGTTTGAAACATCCGCCTCTACCAGCACGGGAAAGCCGTTCAGGCCGTTCAGGCCGAAGCTATGCACCTTTGCGAGCAGCTAAAATCCCCCCGTTCCCCAAAAACGCGTTCACACTTCCCCGTTCTCGCCTTTTTTGAACACGAACAGCTTGTTGCCTATAAAGTTGACCGCCATCGCCACGGGCGTGGCGATGAGCTTTTGCAAGAGCGCGTTTTCCACATGCAGGTAATGCTCGGCGGCATAGAGCATGCCGAGCGAAACGAGAAGCGAAACGAGGTTGACGCACACGAACAGAACGAATTCCTTCGCGGTGCGCCGCTTTTCCTTTTTGAACGTCCAGAGCGTGTTAAATAAGTAGCTGTTGAGCACGCCGCAGGCGTAGGAGATAACCTGCGCCACGTAGCGGTTGAGCCCTACGGCGGTCAAAAGCGCAAACACGCCGATATCCACGAGCGTGTTCATAACGCCCACAAGGTTGAACTTCACGAATTGGACGAAGCCAAGCCAAAGCTCTTTTTTATCCATGCGCGCCTCCCGTCAATAGCCCATGAAGGTCCAGCTCGGCAGCCATTCGAGCATGGCTATGTAGTTTCTCGATACCTCCACCCCCGAAAGCGCCGGATAGAACGCCGCAAACAGCAGCACGGCCACGGTGAGCCACGCCCATTTCACGTACCTTCTGTGCGGCATGCGCTCGTCCATATCCTTCACGAGATACACCGTGAGAAGCAGAATGAACGGCACCGTGGCGAAATAGTGGTAAATGAACGTGCAGCGCGTCACGAGCACCCACGGCAAGTAGTTTGCGCACACGCCCACGAACAGCACGAACATGCCCTTTTCGAATTTGATTTTGCTCCTTAAAAGCTTTACGGCCACGGCGGCCGCGCCGAAAAGGCTCACGACCCACACCGCAGGGTTGCCGAACGAGGAGATGGTGGAAGTATTACCCTCGTTTACGTTGTAGCCAACGTAGTACCAGATGGGGCGTATATCGAGCGGCCACTGCCACCACGGGGATTCGTATGGATGCGTCGCCTTGAGGTTACTGTGGTAGGAATACATAAACTCCTGCACGCCCCACACGCCCTTAAGGTCGTAAGGCTCGCTGCAAAGGTAGTACGGCAGGTACGACAATAGATAGATGCCAACGGGTAGCACGATGAAAAAGAGCGCGCACCAGAGGAGCGTTTTGATCGTTTTGCTCCAGAAATCCTCCACGGCCTTTCGAAGCGCCGGATCGCCGCTAATTTTAAAGCGGCGGTACTCGAGATAGCGCTGCACGAGCGAGGTGAAAAGGATCACCGCAAGCCCGCCGCCCGCGTAGATACAAATCCACTTGCTCGCCGCGCCGAGGCCGAAGAACACGCCCGAAAGCGCGAGTGGCGCAAGTGTTTTTTTAAGCGAATCGGCATGGAAGTTCATCGTGTAGTAGCGGTACATGAAGTAGAACATCAGCAAAATGAAAAACACGCCGTACACGTCGATGGTTGCGATGCGCGTCTGCACGAAGTGCATAAAGTCGAACGCGAACAGGGCCGCCGCCAAAAACGCGTACTCCGCCTTTTTGAAAAGCTGCTTGGCAATCAGGTAAAAGATGGGCACCATGAAGACGCCGAACAGCGTGCCCACGATGCGCCAGCCGAACGCGTTCATCCCGAAAATAGCCACGCCGAGCATGATGAACACCTTGCCGAGCGGCGGGTGCGAGTTTTCGTAGGGCTTGATGCCGTGCAGGTGCTCGTAGGCCGTGCGCGCGTGGTAAAGCTCGTCGAAGTACATGCCGTTGAGGTAGGAGCCATTCTGCGGCACTTGATCCGGCTCGTCCGTAAGCGTTTCCCCGCCCGTGCTCGCGGCGGCGGCGACGTAACTGCCGTCCGCGTCGAACAGCGCGATCTCGTTGAACCACACCTCGCCCGACGTGACCATGAGGGTCAGCCTATCGGCGACGACGCCCTCGCCGCCGATGCTCTTCCAGCGGAACATGTCGCCGTTATCTTCCTGATAGGTAAGCTCCGTGCCGTCGGATGCCGTAACGGAGATCGTTCCCTCGTAAAGCCCGCCGTACACGCGGACATCCGATAGCGTGGTCTGTTGCGGCAACACGAGCTCCACCGTATCGCCCTTTTGCCCCGTCCAAACGGTTTGCGGGGCCTGCGTCGTGCCCAAATTCACGAGCGCAACGGCCGCGTAAACGGCGGTAAGCCCCCAGCAAAGAAGGTAATCGAGCCTGCCGAAGCGCTCCTTTCCCCGCGGCTGCGGCAGTGCATATTCCTTGATAAGCGGCTTTCCCGTTTGCACCGGGACGATCTTATTTTTCAGGCAAATCTCCGCGCTCACGGCCGCGAGGCAAATGAAGCCAAGCACATTGAGCGCGGAACCCACGAGCGTAAGCGCGTCGTACTCCGCGCCGCGCGCGTACTGGTGATCCACGATCACGAACGCGGCGAGCACGTTCAAAAGCAAGGAGGCCGAAAGAAAGCCGTACACGCCGAGCAAACGCTTGTCCCTATACTGGATAAACGCGATAAGAAGCAGCAAAAGCGCCGGGAACAAATACCTTTCGTGCATGTACTGCCCCGCGGTAAAAAGCGCCGCGATCAAAAGCGCCGCGCATAGCGTGAAGGCATGCGGGTTCGCTTTGCGTCCCTTTAAATACAGCACCGAGGCAAACACCACGGAAAGCGCGATGAAGGCCGTGCCCCACTCGGAATAGCTGAAAAGAAGAAAGGTGCTGTCTACGCTTTTCCAGTTACCGCCGAACAGCGCGAACAGGTTAAACGCCTCCACGCTCGCGTAAGGGTACGAGGTCGCCGTGGAAAAATATTTTTCCAAAAGCCACATCGGTTCCTGATTACCCTTGAACGGCAACGAGAGCAGCACGATCACGGCGAGCGCGCCAATCGCCGCCGTGAGCACCTTAAGGATGTTTTTGAACCCGAAATCCTTGAGGTACGCGAAGTATGCCACGGCAAACAGGGGGCCTGCCATGAGCGCCTGGGGCTTCAACAGTATAACGAGGCCGTACACGAGCCCCGCCCACACGAGCTTGCGCTCGAGGAACAGGTAAATAACCGCGAACAGCCCCAGCGCCAGAAGCTGGTCGATCTGCCCCCATGCGCCGGAAACGAACGCCATCGTGGGATTGAATGCGACGAGCCCCGCGAGAAGGAGCGAGGTCTTAAGCGTGAAACGCTTCTTTGAAAGCCTGAATACCATGTACGCCGCCGCAAGGTCGGCAAAGATCGGCGGGAATTTTACGAGCAGCGCGTAGCCCGCATCCCCGTAAGAAAAGCCGAACAGGCGCGCCAAAAGGCCGACGATCCAAAGCACGTACATGTAACCGGGCGGGTAATCCGCAAAGCCGGCGAGCTCGTAAAAGCCGGACGGCCCGTATTGCGCCATGCTGTTCGACCACGACATGAAGCACGAAATATCCGTTGGGTGCCCGTAAAATACGGCGGAAAGCAAAACGCGGAACACAAACGCAATCAAAAGCAACAGCAGCAGCAAAGACGCGGCGCGCCTTTCTCCTACATCCTCGCCCAAGGGACGGCGGCCGAACCAGCGCTTGTAAAGAAGGGCGAACAATATGCTAAAGAGCACGACGGAAAGGATCATAGGCCCTATATAGGGCACCTTTCCCGCGTCGCTCTCCCCCGCCTCATCGCTTGCGGCCTGCGCGGCCACGGGCGAAAAATCGGCCACCGCGCCGCCGGGCGCGGCGTCGAGCTTCGTCAGGCTGAAATTCGAAAAATAAGCCTCGCCGCTCGTAAGCTCGCTGTAGCCGCCGAGGCGGACGCATACGGTAAGCGTTTCCTGTCCGCCTCCCGTTTTTCCGGCAAGCTCAACGCGCGAGAATTCGGACGTGCCGAAAGCCGCCGCGCCGTGCGCGAACGTATCCCTTACGGAAATGTTCGCACCCGCGCCGCCTTCTACGTTCACGCCCTTGATATCGCAGGAAAGAAGATAGTAGCTGTCGGGCTCCACCTCGACGGTTTGGCACAGCCGCACGTCGTTTTCCGTGAAGTTCACGATGTGTACGACGCCGCCCCGCTGCGGATCGGCCGTCGTTTCGATGAGCCTGTCCTCCGAGGTATCGAACCAAGCCTCGTAAAACCAGCCCTCGGGCAGCCCGCTTTCCTCGTTCAGCTGGGAAAAGCTCCCGTTTACGGCGAGCTCGCCTTCCGCGCGGGTCGCTGCAAGCGGCGCAAAAACCAAAAAGAGCAGTAAACCTGCGGCCAAAAGCCTACGCATAATACTTTGGACCCCTACTCAAACAGATGTTAATATGATACCATACTTTCCATGCTGGCACATATTGCCATAAAAACTTAATATTATTCGCCGAACGCGTTTTTGATGTGCTCGATATGCCCCGTCGCGGGATCAAACTCCGCCACGTCGAAGCGGACGGGCGCTTCAAAAAGCACGTTTTCCATGAGGTAATGCTTTGCGGCGCGCAAAATGTTGTTTTGCTTCGCCGCGGTCACGGCCTCGCGCCCAAGGCCGTAACGGCCACTCGAGCGGGCTTTCACCTCCACGAACACCGTACAGGCCCCTTCGCGCAGGATCAGATCGATCTCGCAGCGCTCGGCGCGGTAGTTGCGCGCGCATAGCGCGTAACCGCGCTTTTTGAAATACGCGAGCGCGGCGTCCTCGCCAAGGTTGCCCAAAACGCGTTTCTCATTCATGGCATTCCCCGCAAAAATGTCCGATGAAGGTTTTCCGGTGCGCGGGACATGGCCCATACTCCTTCAACGCTTCGATGTGCTTTTTTGTTCCGTACCCCTTATGCTCCTTAAAGCCGTACTGCGGGTAGAGTGCGTCGAGCGCAAGCATATGCCTGTCGCGCTCCACCTTGGCGACGATGGAGGCCGCCGCGATGAGGTAGCTTACCGCGTCCCCGTGTATGAGGGGCACCTGCTCCGCGCCGATGTCGAGCCCCTTCACGGCGTCCACGAGCGCCGCCGCGCAGGGGGCGCGCATGGCCTTATAAGCCCTTTGAAAGGCAAGCTTCGTGGCGTTTAAAATGTTGATTCCGTCGATTTCACCTTCGCTCGCCGTGCCTACGCCCACAGCTATGGCGCGCTCACTTATGAGTGGGTAAAGCGCCTCGCGTCTGGCGGCCGATAGCTTTTTCGAGTCGTTCACGCCCGGGATGAGGGGGCTTGCGGGCAAAACGACGCACGCGGCATACACGGGGCCCGCGAGCGGTCCGCGCCCCGCCTCGTCCATGCCCGCGGGGAAAACGCCCCTTTCCCAGTAGGGGCGCTCGTAGGATGTGAGAAGATACAGCCTTTCGGCCTCATTGCGTCTCGCCATTGTGCGCCTCCAAAAAGTCCGGCGTTTCGAGCGTTACGCGCGCGATCTTGCCGCCGCGGTACTCGTCGAGCGCAATGCGCGCCGCGCGCTCGGTATCGTATCCCCCGCCGCGCACCATGAAGCCGCGGCTTTGCGCCACCATTGCAAGAAGCGCCTCGTCCGCCGTTTCCGAAGTGATTTTTTTATAGCGCTCCATGAGCGCCGCGGGGCAAAGCCTGCGAAGGTCGCAAAGAAGGTTACCGGCAAGCGTTTCCACGTCCATCGTTTCGTCGTTGATGGAGCCGATGTAGGCAAGGTGGCGCGCGAGCGTTTCGTTTTCAAGCTTGGGCCACAAAAGCCCCGGGGTATCCATAAGCTCGAGATACGGCGTGATCTTCACCCACTGCTTGCCCTTGGTGACGCCGGGCTTATCCCCCGTCTGCGCGCGGTTTTCGCCCGCGATGCGGTTGATGAACGTGGATTTGCCCACGTTGGGTATGCCTACGATCATGGCGCGCACGGTTTTACTGACGCCCTTGTCGCGCATTTTTTTTACCTTTTCGGCCGCCGCGCCTTCAATGAGCGCCACCGCGGCGCCGCGCTTTTGCGCGGAGGTGGAAACGAACTCCACCGCCTTTATTCTTTCCTTTTTATAATGCTCCACCCAGAGCTTTGTAATCTCCGGCGCGGCGAGGTCGCTCTTGTTGAGCACCGCCACCCTTTCCTTGCCGGTAAACAGGTCGTCAAAGTCGGGGTTTCGCGTGGCGAGCGGCGCGCGCGCGTCCACAAGCTCCACCACTACGTCGATGAGCTTTAAGTTTTCGATGAGCATGCGGCGCGCCTTGGCCATATGCCCGGGGTACCATTGTATCAGCAATTTTACCACCCTTTTTCCCGTTATACTGAGAAACCCCCGCGGCCTTATGAAACCGGGGGGCTTTTCTCTCAAGCGGATAAACTTATTTCTCCTCGATGCGCTCCACGATCTTCGCGGCCTTGCCGGAGAGCTTGCGCAGGTAGAAAAGCTTCGCTCTGCGAACCTTACCGTGGCGGAGCACCTCGATGCGGCCGATGCGGGGGCTGTTGTAAGGGAAGGTGCGCTCTACGCCTACGCCGTAGGATATCCTGCGGACGGTAAAGGTCTTGCGCACGCCGCCGCCCTGAACCTTGGTAACGATCCCTTCGAAGTTCTGGAGCCTCTCGCGCGTGCCCTCGACAACCTTCACGAATACGCGGACGGTATCGCCCACCTGCAATTTGGGCAGGTCGGTGCGGAGTTGTTCCTTTTCAAGTTCCCTGATGATGTCAGACATTTTTGTCTTTCTCCTTCCTCGTAGACGTTCGTGAGGGCAGCGCCCACATTGGACCGTCCGTTGTCACAAGCGCCATTATAACATACGGTTTTTTTGATTGCAAGGCGTTTATCGCCTTATTTTTCGGGGATTTCGCCGCTTTTCAGCCCCTCGAGGAAAAGCCTGTCCGCCTTTGTGAGCGCGGCCGCTTCCAAAAGCTCGGGGCGGTTTTTGAGGGTAATCTCCAGCGACCGCTCCCTGCGCCACCTCGCGATGGCGGCATGATTGCCGTTTAAAAGCACCTCGGGCACGGCTTCTCCCTTAAATTCCGCGGGGCGGGTGTACTGCGGGTACTCTAAAAGCCCCTCCGAAAAGGATTCGTCCCGCGCGGATTCCTCGCTCCCCAGCACGCCGGGGATGAAACGCGACACGCAGTCGATCACGACCATGGCGGGCAGCTCGCCGCCGGTAAGCACATAGTCGCCAATGGAAATTTCGCGGTGCATTTTTTCCATGACGCGCTCGTCGATGCCCTCGTAATGCCCGCACACGAACAAAAGCCTCTCTTTTTCGGCAAGCTCCTTGGCGAGCGCTACGCTCAGTTTTTCCCCGCGCGGCGCAAGCGCCACGCGATACGCCTCCCCGTCGGGGTCTATTTCGTCGAGGCAGGCCATGAGGGGCTGGGGCATCATCACCATGCCGGCCCCGCCGCCGAAGGGGTAATCGTCGGTGTTTTTGTGCTTGCTTTGCGAATAATCGCGAACATTGTGCACAAAAAACTCCAAAATGCCCTTTTGCGCGGCGCGGCCGAGCATGCTCGCGCCGAGCACGCCCGAAAACATCTCCGGGAAGAGCGTCAGGATGTCAATTCTCAAAAAGACCGACCTCCTCGAGCACCGAACTGACGAGGACGATTTTTTTCTCGTTCACGTCCACCGCGCTCAAGAGCTTTTTGAGCACCGGGAACATAAGCGTTTTTTCGCCGCGGACGACGTACACGTCCGCCGCGCCGTTTTGGAGCACCGCTTCGACCTTGCCGTAAAACGCGCCGTCGGTACCAAACACCTCGCAGCCGACGATATCGGCCACGAAGTATCTGCCCGCGGGCAGCTTCAAGGCATGCGCACGGTCCACGCACAAATATACGTCGCGCAAAAGCGCGGCGTCCTCGCGCGTACCGACGCCTTCGATGCTCAAATACACCTCTTTGTCGCCGCGCACGCTCTCGCACCTGACCGAAACGCTCTCGTAGCCTTCCTTTCGCTCGAGGAATGCTTCCCAGAGCGAGGAAAAGCGCGAAACGTCGTCGGTCAAAGGCAGCAGCTTTACGGTGCCTTTTACGCCGTGCGGCCTCAAAATGAGGCCCACGCGTAAATACTCGGATGCGTTTTTCACACGATCTCCACGATGTACTTGCGGTTTTCCTTCACGGAGGCGGCCTTCACCACGGTGCGGATCGCCTTGGCGATGCGCCCCTGCTTGCCGATCACCTTGCCCATATCCTCGGGCGCGACGCTCAGCTCTATGACGACGGCGTTTTCGCCTTCCTTTTCCACGACCTTCACCTCGTCGGGCTTATCCACGAGATTCATCGCGATAAAACGGACCAATTCTCCCATGGTATCCCTCCCGCTTAAAAGCTAAGCTCCATGTTATTGCAGCGCGCCGGACTTTTTAAGAAGCCCGCGCACGGTATCGGTGGGCTGTGCGCCGTTCTTGATCCACTGCGCGGCGCGCTCGTTATCGATTTTGATCTCCGCGGGATCGGTAAGCGGGTTGTAGTAGCCGAGTTCCTCGACGAAAGCGCCGTCGCGCGGGGCGCGGGAATCCGCCACTACGATGCGGTAAAAGGGAGCCTTCTTTGCGCCCATCCTGCGCAACCTGATCTTCAACATGTTCGTTCCTCCTGAAATTCCTTAAAAGTCATTTATTTCGAAAACGGTTTCCCGCAATCGTCAAAAGCCGAACGGGAAGCGCTTCTTCCCTTTTTTGAACCTTCCGCCGCCCGAAAACTGCTTCATGAGCTTTCGCGACGCCTCAAACTGGTTAAGTAGCCTGTTGACCTCCTGCACGGTGGTGCCGCTGCCCTTGGCGATGCGCTTTTTGCGGCTCGCGTTTATGAGCTCGGGCTTGCGGCGCTCCTTGGGCGTCATGGAGCGGATGATAGCGATCATGCGGCCGGTCTGCTTTTCGTCGATCTCCATGTTGCCGAGCTTAGACGCGTCGATGCCCGGCATCATGGCGAGCATATCCTGCATGGAGCCCATGCTTTTCATCTGCTCGAACTGCTCCGCGAAATCCTCGAGCGTAAACTCGTCGTTTCTTAGCTTCGCCTCAAGCTCTATCGCCTTTTTCTCGTCAAAGGCGCCTTGGGCCTTTTCGATGAGGGTCAGTACGTCGCCCATGCCGAGGATGCGGGAGGCCATGCGATCGGGGTAGAATGCCTCGATATCGGTGAGCTTTTCGCCCACGCCGCAGAATTTGATGGGCTTGCCCGTTACCGCGCGCACGCTAAGCGCCGCGCCGCCGCGGGTGTCGCCGTCGAGCTTGGTGATGATAACGCCCGTAAGCTCGAGCTTTTCGTTGAAGCTCTTGGCGACGTTCACCGCGTCCTGCCCGGTCATGGCGTCCACCACGAGCAAAATCTCGGCGGGGTTTAACAGCGATTTTAAAGACGCCACCTCGTCCATCATCTGCTCGTCGATGTGGAGCCTGCCCGCGGTATCGACGATCACAAGATCCATCATGTTCCGCTTTGCGTGCTCTACAGCGAGCCGCGCCGTTTCCACGGGGTCGCTCTGCCCGCGCTCATATACGGGGATGCCGAGCTTTTCGCCCACCACCTGAAGCTGCTTTACGGCGGCCGGGCGGTAGATATCGCACGCAACGAGAAGCGGCGTTTTGGAATATTGCTTTTTCAAATACGCGGCGAGCTTGCCCGCCATAGTGGTTTTGCCCGCGCCCTGCAACCCGGCGAGAAGCACAACGGCCGGCGTGCGGGAACCGAACTCGAGCTTTGCGTTTACCCCGCCCATGAGCGAGGTAAGCTCCTCGTTGACGATTTTTATGACCTGCTGGCCGGGCGTGAGGCTTTCCAAGACCTCGCTCCCCACGGCGCGCTCCGTAACGGTGTTGACGAAGCTTTTGACCACCGTGAAGTTGACGTCCGCCTCTAAAAGCGCGAGCTTCACCTCGCGCATGGCCTCGCGCACGTCTTTATCGTTCAGCTTTCCCTTGCCGGAAAGCTTCTTGAACACGTTTTGCAGTTTTGTGGCAAGCCCTTCAAATGCCATATATTGCTCTCCCAGCGAAATCGTGGATTCGGATTGGCGAGGATATTTGCCGTCAGGCAAGGAAAAAAGCGCAGGAATACCGGTATGTATTCCGAGTATTTTTGACACAGTCCGGCGGCAAATAGACCGCCAAGACGTTTCAGGATTTTGCCGGGGGAGCAATCTCCTCGCAAATTTCCTTTAGGTTATTCATTAGCTTCCGCGCCTCCGGCGGCACCGCCGCTTCCTTAAGCGCCGCGCCGAGCGCCTCTACCGCGCCCTTTATGCTTTCGTTTCGCGCGAAAAAGCCCAGCTTTTCCTCCGCCTCGTTCAATTCCCTTTCGGCGCGCACGAGCGCGTCCCGCACGCCCTGCCGCGTGATGCCCTCGCGCTCCGCAATCTCGAAGAGCGAGCAATCCTCGTAAAGGTGCTGCTCCATGAGCGTGCGCTGCCTAGCCGTGAGCAACGCGCCGTAGAATTCCAAAAGGCAGCATAGATACGTGCGCTTTTCCATGGCTTATCCCGCCTTTTTACCGAAAGAGTGTAAAGGTCAAAGCCTTTACACTCTTGTTATTATATGCGGTTCAGGCAAAATGTCAAGGCTTTCTTACGCCTTATCGCCATATTCGGCCGAATAGTTGATGAAGCCGTCCTTGGCGTCCATCCACAGCCTTTCCATATTGTAATAAGCCCTTTCGTCGGGCTGGAATATGTGAACCAGAATATCCGAGAAATCCAGCACGATCCAGCGCCCTTCCGAATAGCCCTCCCTGCGCCTCAAGTCGAGCCCGAGCGCCTCCGCCTTTTCCTCCAGCTCCTCGCAGAGTGTTTTCACATGCGGCACGGCGCGGCCCGAGCAGATCACGAACCAATCGGCGACGATGGTCTTATCCGCAACATAGAGCGCCATGATTTCGGACGCCTTTTTGTCGTCGAGCGTCTTGCAGATGTTCAATACCTTTTGTTTTAATGCTTCGTCCAATGTTACGCCTCCTTTTTCTTATCTTTTATTTTGCTTTCGTATGTATTCCCTCGCGCAGTAAATGCAAGGGTCGATCTCCCTCTTATTTTCCGTAAGGAACTTGAGCACATAATCCATACAGGCGAGCACGCCATCATCGAGGCTTTGCTCGGCCGCCGCGCGCGTTTCCTCCACGCCCGCGTAATCCCGCGTGGGCTCGATCTTATCGGCCAAGTAAACGACCTTTTCGAGCACCCCCATGCCCTCGGAGCAGGCGGTGTGGTTTGCGATCGCTAAAAGAACCTCCGGGTCCGTCACACCGTAGTCCGCACGCGCCACCTCCGCGCCGATCGGGCCGTGCAAAATGCTGGGCGACCTTTTCGCGTACCCGTACGGGCAAGCCCCGAAGTACTCGAGGTAAGCGAGCATTTCCTCTTTTTTTACCTTTGCGCAATCGTGCAAAAGCGCCGCGAGCCGTGCCTTTTCAGGATCCGCGCCGTAACGCTCCGCAAGATACGCAGCGGCGCGCACCGTGCCCATGGTGTGGGCGTACCGTTCTTCATTCAACGCGCGTCTTAGTTTTTCCTGCATCCCGCGTATTTCGGCAGGCATGTAAAGCCCTTTTTCGTAAAGATAACGCTCCGCAGCCCCGGGCAGCATGCCGCATACGCTTTTTCCCATATAGACGCGCTTGCGTATTTCGGTAGAGGAAAGTTCCGGCCCGCTCGTTTGAGATAAAAACACCCGCGCGCCATACCGCCGCGTCAGCGCGTCCGCCGCCTCGCGTACGTCGCGCGCTTCTCCGCCGCGCGCGAAGCCGATGAAGCTCACTTCCCTTAAAAGCTCCTCCGCTCTGTACCACGTCGGCAGGTCGAAAAGCATATCCGCGCCCACGATACAAAACAACTCCGCGTTTGTGCAGCGCTCCCTCAAAAGCCGCGCCGTATCGTAGGTGTAGCTTTTCCCCGCGCGCTTAAGCTCGATATCGCTCGCCTCTAAGCCCTGTTCGCCCTCGAGGCCGCGCTCGAGCATTTGAAAGCGCTCCTCGCTTTTTACATGAAAGGCGATTTCCTTATGCGGCGGCTCGGCCGCGACGATCAAAAGCGCTTTGTCGAGCGAAAACTCTTGAAGCGCCTGCCGCGCGATCGCGATATGCCCGCAATGTATGGGATTGAAGCTGCCGCCTAAAAAACCGATCCGCATGAAATCTCCGAAAAACGCTTGGATTTTTCTGCCATTATACACCAAATATGGTCGCTTTGGAAACCGCTGTATAGTTTGCACCGATCTGACAAAACTATAACCGAGGTGAATTCATCCATGAAGCAAAATCGTAAGATCATCGCCTTCTATAAAAAAAAGCTCTACGGCGGCCGCACGATGCTCGCGCGGGCGGTGGATTACGCCGCCCTTCGCGCCATCACATTCGCGGCCTGCTACCTTTGGTTTTCCACCGTCGTCAAAAACACGGTGATGGCGCTTCTTTTGAGCGCCACGGCGCTCGTGACCATATCCGTGGCGGTGGAGCTTTATAAAAGCATACGCCTCGATAAATTCATCGCGCAGGAGCGCGCTAAAATGCGCGACAGGATGTTTTCAAAAAGGCTCTACCTGATGCCGCGCGAGGAATACTTAGAGCTTGTACAGGGCGTGGTGCGGCAGTCGCCCGAAAAATACGGCGCGGGCTGCCTCGTTTACCCCTTGCAGCAGGCCGCGCCCGCCAACGCGGATACGGTTTTGAACGCCTACCGCGCGGCGAAAAAACGGGGCTGCGACGCGGCGGTGATCTTCTCCGCCTCGGGGGCCTCGCGCGACGCGCGGGAATTCTTAGAACAATACGCGGATATGGACGTCCGTTTCGAATCCGTCTCCACGCTTCTTACGGAGGGCGGTAAGCGCGACCTGCTGCCCGATGACGCCACCGTAAACGCGCAGATTATAGATTTCATCGAGACCGAAAAGAAAAAGCGCCGCCAGCTTGCGGCAAGGCCGTTTCAGCCGGGGCGCACGAGGCGCTACGTGCTCGTGGCGATCGCGCTTTTCATCGCGTCGTTTTTCGTAAAGCACACTTTGTATTTCAGGCTTCTGAGCGCCGCTTGCGCGAGCTTCGGCGCGGTGGCATGGTGGACGAACAGCCTTTCGAAAAGCAAGCCGAGCCGTTAGTTTACCTCGGAAGCTCGATGCGCGTATTTTCGTGGTTGCGGCGGTATAATACCACCTTTCTGCCGATGGTCTGCACCGGCTCGGCGCGAAGCGCCTTAGATAGCTCGTCGCCCGCGGCGCGCACATCCAACCCGGCGCTTTCGAGCACCGTAAGCTTTATGAGCTCGCGCGCCTCGATCGCAAGGTCGAGCTGCTTTATGATCTCCTCCGTAATGCCGCCCTTACCGATCTGAAAAATCGGGTCGAGCTTGTTGGCCATGGAACGCAATGCCGCGCGCTGTTTGCTAGAAAGCATATGATCTCTCCCGTTATTCTATAAAATCGAATTCCCACTCGCCCATGCGAACGGTGCTTTCCTCCGTCGCGCCCTTTTCACGCAGCGCCGCTATGACGCCCTCCTTGATGAGGAACTGCTGGAAGCGGCGCATGGAGGCGTCGTCGTCGGCATAGGTGGTATCCAAAAGATAATCTATGGTGCCGCCCGAAACCGTGAACACGCCGTTTTCTACCGTGATCTCGAAGCCGGGCTCGTATTTCTGCGTCTGCTCCATGTCCTCCTCCTCGAATTCGAAGGACTTGGGCAGCTCGGCAAGCGTTTTCACGATCTCGTCGAGGAGCGCGTCAAAGCCCTTGACCGTGGCCGCGGAGACCGGGAACACCTTTTCGCCCTTATCTTTTAGCGCTTCCTCAAAAACCGCGAGGTTTTCCTCCGCGCCCGTAAGATCCATTTTGTTGGCAGCGACGAGCTGCGGCAGCGCCGCGAGTCGGGCGCTGTATTTTTGAAGCTCGTCGTTGATCTGCGCGTAATCTTCCATGGGATCCCTGCCCTCGCAGCCCGAAATGTCCACAACGTGCACGAGCACGCGCGTACGTTCCACATGCCTTAAAAAGTCGTGCCCAAGCCCCGCGCCCTCCGCCGCGCCCTCGATGAGGCCGGGGATATCCGCCAGCACGAACGTGCTTTCGTAGCGCTTCACAACGCCCAAGTTTGGCGTGAGCGTGGTGAAGTGGTAGTTGGCGATTTTGGGCTTCGCGCTCGTGAGCACGGAAAGTATGGTGGATTTGCCTACGTTCGGAAGGCCGATAAGCCCCACGTCCGCGATGGTTTTAAGCTCAAGCTCCACCTCGTGCTCGAGCGTTTTTTGCCCCGGCTGCGAAAAACGCGGCGTCTGGCGCGTGGGCGTGGCGAAGTGCGCGTTGCCCTTGCCGCCCCTGCCGCCGTGCAGCACGATCTTTTTTTTATCGGGCGCGTTGAGGTCGGCCACGACGCGGCCCGTGCTCAAATCGCGCACAAGCGTGCCCACCGGCACCTTGATCACGATATCCGCGCCGTTTTTCCCGCTCGAAAGCCGCGCGCTCCCGCCTTCGCCGTTTGGGGCGAAGAAGTGGCGCTGGTATTTAAAATCCAAAAGCGTGCTCATGTTGGCGTCGGCCGCGAACACGACGCTGCCGCCCCTGCCGCCGTTGCCGCCGTCCGGCCCGCCCTTGGCGACGTATTTTTCGCGGTGGAAGGAAACGCTGCCGTCCCCGCCGTCGCCCGATTTAATGATGATCTTCGCCTTATCTACGTATTGCATTTATTCTTTTTTTCCGTTCAAATAGTAAGCGCAGCATGCGCGCACGGGGCAGGTTTCACACTTTGGGTTTCGCGCCGCGCATACGCGCCGCCCGTGGAAGATCAAATAGTGGTGCGCGATCGACCACTGCTCCTTGGGGATCGCCTTCATAAGCTGCTCCTCGGTGTTTAGCACGTCCTTTGCCGCGGCGAAGCCTATGCGATTCGCTACGCGGAACACATGCGTATCCACGGCGATGGCGGGCACCGAAAAGGCGTTTGAAACCACCACGTTGGCGGTTTTTCTGCCCACGCCGGGCAGCGTCATAAGCGTATCGCGGTCGCGCGGCACCTCTCCTGAAAATTTCTCCACGAGAATCCTCGATGTTTCAAGGATGTGCTTCGCCTTGGTTTTATATAACCCGCAGCCCCTGATGTAGGGGGTAAGCTCGTCCTCGTTGAGCGCGGCGAATGCCTCGGGCGTGCCGTATAGGGGGAAAAGCACCTCCGTGCACTTGTTCACCTGCTTGTCCGTACACTGGGCGCTGAGCATGGTGGCAATCAAAAGCTCGAAGGCGTTTGTGAAATCGAGCTGCGGCGCGGCGTCGGGATAGGCTTGCGCGAGCAAAGCGAGCGCGGTTTCGAGCCTTTCCTTTTTTGCCTTAGCGCTCTCCTTCATAAGCACCGCCCTCCTCCGCATAAAAATTACGGCATATTCTTATAAAATATGCGCAACTTATTATATACGCTTAAGGGGCCGCACGCAAGGAAAGAATGGCCGCGCGTTCTTTGCCGGCCTATTTCTTTCCCATCATGCTGCCGAGCATCTGCGCCATCATCATGGGGTCCATCTTCCCTTTGCCGCCCCCGCCCATGGCGTTAAACGCGTTCATCATCTGCATCATCTGCGCGAGGTTGTTGCCGCCGCCCCCCAGACCCGCGAAATTGGGCATGCCGTTCATGCCGCCGCCCCCAAAGTTGGGCATGCCCGAAAAATTCGGCATGCCGCCGAAATTGGGCGGCTGAAAGCTTTCGCCCTGCGGGGGTGGCTGCGGCTCCTTATTGCGCTCCGCGCGCACGGGCAGCTGCACCCCAAGCTGCTGCGCGATATGCGCGCGCTCCGCGGGCGCCACGAACGGCTCCATCGCCGCAAGGTACTGCTGTGCGCGCTCCGCGCCCTGCTCGGCGCGTATCCTTCGGCCCATCATGAGCGCGGGCGAGCCGCCCGTGTTCTGGTTGTTTCTGTTACCGTCGCTCTGTCTCGGCGGCACGGTGTTTGGCGCGATCCTTTGCATAGCATTGCTCCCAACTCGGTTTCTACTGTATTGTATGCAGACGGAGCCCTACATGAACCGCGGCGCGCCCTGTGTTCCACTTCCCGCGGCCCAAGCATAGAAATGATGTGGAGGTGGTTGCAGGATGAAACGCAGCTTACGTGGCAGCAAACCGGGCGGCGGCGCGCAAAAAACTGAAACAAACGAGGAGCGCGCGGCACGCATCGCGCAAAATATGGACGCCGATACCCTAAACACCATACAGGACACCATAAACCAATACGGAGGCAAGAGCCAAAGCGAGCTTTTGCGGGAGCTCAAAAACTACAAAAACGCGGGGCATATGAACGACGGCGCGCTCGACAGCGTCGCCCAGCGGCTTATGCCCATGCTTACGCCGGAGCAGCAGCGAAGGCTGTTCGACGTGATGGGGCAGCTTAAAAAATAAACCGTCAAAACGGAAACGGGCCTGCAAGGGGAACGCTCCCGATGCAGGCCCGTATGCTTTTTTTATTTCTTACTCCAGAAAATCCCTGAGCTTCTTGCTCCGCGAGGGGTGGCGGAGCTTTCTTAATGCCTTGGCCTCGATCTGGCGGATGCGCTCGCGGGTGACGTTGAACTCACGGCCCACCTCCTCGAGCGTGCGCGCCTTACCGTCGTCCAGCCCGAAGCGGAGCCTTAAGACCTTTTCCTCACGCGGGGTAAGCGTATCGAGCACCTCCATGAGCTGCTCCTTCAAAAGCATGAACGCGGCGACCTCCGCGGGCGCGGGCGCGTCGTCGTCCTGAATGAAATCGCCAAGGTGGCTGTCTTCCTCCTCGCCGATGGGCGTCTCGAGCGATACCGGCTCCTGCGCGACCTTGATGATCTCGCGGACCTTATCCTCGCTGATGCCCATTTCGCGGGCGATTTCATCGGGCCTCGGCTCGCGGCCGTACTCCTGCAAAAGCTGGCGGTTCACGCGGATGAGCTTGTTGATGGTTTCCACCATGTGCACGGGGATGCGAATGGTGCGCGCCTGGTCGGCGATCGCGCGGGTAATGGCCTGCCTGATCCACCACGTGGCGTAGGTGGAAAACTTATAGCCCTTGCGGTAATCGAACTTCTCCACGGCCTTGATGAGGCCGAGGTTGCCCTCCTGTATGAGGTCAAGGAAGAGCATGCCGCGCCCAACGTAGCGCTTCGCCACCGAAACCACGAGGCGGAGGTTCGCCTCCGCGAGCTGGCGCTTGGCGTTTTGGTCGCCGTCGGCCATGCGCTGCGCGATTTCGATCTCCTCCTGCGCGTTCAAAAGGGGCACCTTGCCGATCTCCTTCAGGTACATGCGGACGGGGTCGTCGATCGCCACGCCGTCGTCGGGCGTGACCGCGCTTTCGACCTCCGCGAGATCGTCGGTGATATCGTCCGCGATGTCGATATCCTCCACCACGTCGATGTTGAGCGCCTCGAACTTATCGTAGATGCGCTCGATCTGCTCCGTGTCGAGATCGAGCTCGTCCAGCGTGTCCATAACCTCTTTATAGGTCAATACGCCCTTGCTTTTGCCGTACTCCAAGAGCTCGTCTATTTTTTTCGTTTGGGGTTCCTTGTTTTCCAAAGCTGCCCCTCCTTAGCTTGAAAGTATTCGATCGTATCGTTACGCGCGCGGCCTCTTGAGCTTAAGCTGCAAGCGTTTTGCTTCCTCCAGCGCCTCCGTGCCCGCCGCGCCGCACATGTAGCTCGCATTGAGCTCGTTGATGCGCTCCTTTAGAGCGTCCTCCGAAAGCCGTGCGATGCAGTCGAGCGCGACGCGCTCCGGCTCGATCAGGGATTCTTCGTCCTCGAGCGCCGCCATCACCGCCTCGGCGCCCTCCGGCTCGCATCTGGCGATCAAAAGCTCCAGCTCCGGCTTGTCGCTCTCCATGTAGGCCACCAGAAGCTCGTCCGCGAAGCGCTGTTCCCCCGGGGCGGAAAATTTCAGGTTCTCGGCCGCCATCTTCTCCGCCGTGAAGAAGGCCGTTTCCTTGGAACTCATCATGCACGCGAGGAGCATCCGCTCCAATTTCCTGCGTTTTCCTTGATTTTCCTCGGTTTTTTTAATTCTAGTATTCCGATTTTTACCAATGCTATTCTGTGGCCGGGCGCCCGCCATGGAGCATTGCGCCTTGATGGAATTTACATTTAGGCCGGTTTTTCGCGCGATGAGCGGCACGTAGCGCTCCTGCTCCACGGGTTCGAGCGTGGCGACGAACGCGCACGCCTTTTTCGCGTAGCCCTCGCGGCCGTCCTCGAGGCTGAAATCAAAGCCCTTCGCCATGTGCTCGAGCTTAAAGGCGCTTAAGCTAAGGGCGGAGTCTTGAAGGCGCAAGAAAGCGTCGCGTCCGAACCTGCGGATATAATCGTCCGGATCGAGCTCCTCGGGCACGGACATGATCTTCACGTCGAGGCCCTCCGCGGCGAGGATGTCCATACCGCGCAGGGTCGCGTTTTGCCCCGCGGCGTCCCCGTCGTAGCAGACGTACACCTTCTGCACGTACCGCTTCAAAAGCCTTGCCTGCTGCACCGTGAGCGCCGTGCCGAGCGAGGCCACGGCGTTTTCCACGCCCCCCTTGTGGAGGCTTATCACGTCCATATACCCTTCGACCATGATGAGGTCTGCCGCCTGCTTCCCCTTTTGCAGATTGAGCGCGTAAAGGTTCTGCCGCTTGTTGTAGATGGGCGTGTCGCCGGTATTGATATACTTCGGGTTTTCGTTTTTCATGGTGCGCGCGCCGAACGCGATCACCCGCCCGTTGGCGGCGATGATGGGGAAGATCAAGCGGTCGCGGAAAGCGTCGTAGCAGGAGCTTTTATTTTTTCCCCGCACGGCCAGCCCCGCGCTTATGAGCTCCTCTTCGGTAAAGCCCTTTTCGGAAAGGTATTTTACGAGGTTTTCCCAACCCGCGGGCGCGTAGCCGAGGCCGAATCTTTTCACCATCGCGCCGTCGATGCCGCGCTTAAAGAGGTACCTTCGCGCCTGTTCCCCGCCCGGGCCCATGAGCTCACGGTGGTAATACCTTGCCGCCTCCACGCACGCGGCGTACAACCGCTCCTTATGCGCGCGTTCTTTCCGCAGCTTTTCGTCGTTGATGACCTCGGGAAGCTCCAGATTGGCGCGCTGGGCTAAGAATTTTATGGCCTCCGCGTAGGGCAGTTTTTCCACTTCCATCACGAACTGTATCGCGCTGCCGCCCGCGTGGCAGCCGAAGCAGTAATAAAGCTGCTTGTCCGTATCCACGGAAAACGAAGGCGTTTTTTCGTTATGAAAGGGGCAGCAGCCCCACATGCGCCGCCCTTTGGGCTTTAGGGAAACGTACTCGGATACGAGGGAAACGATATCGCTCTTTGACAAAAGCTCGCCCATCCACGCATCGGGAAACAAAGCCATCGTCAAAGCCCCCTTCCGCAAGATGTGTTTTTTCGACGCATAGTAAAGAAAATCCTTCTTACCCGGCAAAAACTTCGCGCTTTTCTATTGCCATTCCATCGGCACGAACAGGCGCTTAAACTCCTCGATGGCATAGCGGTCGGTCATACAGGCGATGTAATCCGCCGCGACGCGCTCCTCCCCGTCCTCCGCGATGTTCTTCGCGAATTCCCCGGGCAAAAGCTCCATATGGTTTTTATAATAGAGGTAAAGCTGCTCGATGACATGCATCCCCTTGCCTTCCTCGCGCTTGGCGACGGGGTTTAAATACACCCTTTCAAACATGAAATCGCGCAGCACGTCGAACTCGCGCTTTACCGCTTCGCTCATGCGCACGTAGGGCTTGTCGAAGCTCACGCCCAGCACATCGAGGATCATCGTGTTGATGCGGTTGCCGTGCGTATCGCCCAATACCGCCACGCAGCTTTCGGGCAGATCGTTTTCATCGAGCACGCCCGCGCGCACCGCGTCGTCGATATCGTGGTTGATGTAGGCGATACGGTCGGCAAGGCTCACCACCGCACCCTCGAGCGTACAGGGGTTGCCGTCTTTTTTATGGCTCACGATGCCGTCGCGTACCTCGAAGGTGAGGTTCAGGCCCGTGCCGTTCTCCAGCTTTTCCACCTGCCTCAGGCTTTGCACGTTATGCTCGAACCCGCCCGGAACGAGTTTATTAAGCACGCTTTCCCCCGCGTGCCCGAAGGGCGTATGACCAAGGTCGTGCCCGAGCGCGATGGCCTCGGTGAGGTCTTCGTTGAGCCTAAGCCCCCGCGCGATGGTGCGCGCGATCTGACTAACCTCAAGCGTATGCGTAAGGCGCGTGCGGTAATGGTCGCCCGCGGGCGAAAGGAACACTTGGGTTTTATGCTTGAGGCGGCGGAAGGATTTGCAATGCACCACGCGGTCGCGGTCGCGCACGAAAACGGTGCGCACGGGGCACGGCGGAAGCTCATGCTCCCGCCCGCGCGAATTCACGCTGAGCGTCGCATACCTTGAAAGCGTTTGCCTTTCAAGTTCCTCCACATGGCGGCGGAAGCTATCGTCTACCATACCTTCATCTCCTAGGATGCAAAGATTCTTCGCGTTTTGGGAAAATCCTTTTTTGCGGATACGATTTCCCCCAAAACAGGAAAGCGGGCCCCGGAGTTTTCCGAGGCCCGCCGTTTTGTTTTGCGGAAGTTTTTTAGTTGTTCCTGATCTTGGCCTGCGCCGCGGCAAGCCTTGCGATGGGCACGCGGAAGGGCGAGCAGGAAACGTAGTTGAGGCCGGCCCTGTGGCAGAAATCGATGGAGGAGGGGTCTCCGCCATGCTCGCCGCAGATGCCCAGCTTGATGTTGGGGCGGGCCTTTTGCCCAAGCTCCACGGCCATCTTCACAAGCTTGCCCACGCCGATCTGGTCGAGCCTGGCGAACGGGTCGGACTCGTAAATCTTCTTATCGTAGTAGGCGCCGAGGAACTTCGCGGCGTCGTCGCGGCTGAAGCCGAACGTCATCTGTGTGAGGTCGTTGGTGCCGAAGGAGAAGAACTCCGCCTCGGTGGCGATCTCATCGGCGGTGAGCGCCGCGCGCGGTATCTCGATCATGGTGCCGACGAGGTAGGATATTTTGATGCCGCGCTCCTCCATGACCTTCTTGGCGGTCTCGACGACCGTGGACTTTACGTACGCAAGCTCCTTCACCTCGCCCACGAGCGGGATCATGATCTCGGGAACGATTTCATGGCCGGTCTCCTTGGTCACGTTGATGGCGGCTTCGATGATGGCGCGGGTCTGCATCTCGGCGATCTCGGGATACGAAACGGCAAGGCGGCAGCCGCGGTGGCCCATCATGGGGTTGAACTCGTGGAGATCATCCACGGTGGCGCGAAGCTGCTCGAAGGTAAGGCCCATTTCCTTTGCGAGGGTCTCGATCTCTTCATCTTTATGGGGCAGGAACTCGTGGAGCGGGGGATCAAGCAGGCGGATGGTCACGGGGAACTCGCCCATCGCCTTGTAGATGCCCTCAAAGTCGCTGCGCTGCATGGGCAGAAGCTTATCAAGCGCCACCCTGCGCTCCGCCTCGGTTTTGGATACGATCATCTGGCGGACGACGGGGATGCGATCCTCCTCGAAGAACATATGCTCGGTGCGGCAAAGGCCGATGCCCTGCGCGCCGAATTTCACGGCCTGCTGCGCGTCGCGCGGGTTATCCGCGTTGGCGCGCACCTTCAGCCTGCGCACGGCGTCCGCCCAGCCCATAAGCCTGCCGAATTCGCCGCTGATGGAAGCCTCTACCGTGGGAATGGCTTCGCCGTAGATATTGCCCGTGGAGCCGTCGAGCGAGATGAAGTCGCCCTCGTTATAAACGCGTCCGCCGAGCGTGAAGCGCTTATGCTCCTCGTCCATCTTGATCTCGCCGCAGCCGGACACGCAGCAGGTGCCCATGCCGCGCGCCACGACGGCCGCGTGGGATGTCATGCCGCCGCGCACGGTGAGGATGCCCTGCGAGTGGAACATGCCCTCGATATCCTCGGGGCTGGTCTCGAGGCGAACGAGTATGACCTTTTCACCGCGCTGCGCCCATTCCGTAGCGTCCTCGGCGGTAAACACGGCCTTGCCGCACGCGGCGCCCGGCGACGCGGGAAGCGCCTTGCCGATCGGCACGGCCCGCTTTAGAGCCGCCGCGTCGAACTGCGGGTGCAGCAGCGCGTCGAGCTGCTTCGGGTCGATCATCATAACGGCTTCCCGCTCGGTGATCATGCCCTCGTCCACGAGGTCGCAGGCGATCTTGAGCGCCGCGGCCGCGGTGCGTTTGCCGCCGCGGGTCTGAAGCATGTAAAGCTTGCGATCCTCGATGGTGAATTCCATATCCTGCATGTCGCGGTAGTGCTTTTCGAGCTTGCCGCAGATATCCACGAACTGCTTATACGCCTCCGGCATGACCTTTTCGAGCTGGTCGATGGTCTGCGGCGTGCGGATGCCCGCCACCACGTCCTCGCCCTGCGCGTTGATGAGGAATTCGCCGAAAAGCTTCTTTTCGCCCGTGGCGGGGTTGCGGGTGAACGCCACGCCCGTGCCGGAATTGTCGCCGGTGTTGCCGAACACCATCATCTGCACGTTCACGGCCGTGCCCCACGAGCCGGGGATATCGTTCATGCGCCTATAATAGATGGCGCGCGGGTTGTTCCAGCTGCGGAACACCGCCTTGATGGCGCCCATGAGCTGCTCTTTCGGGTCGGAGGGGAAATCCACGCCGAGCTTGGACTTGTATTCGGCCTTGAACTGCCCGGCAAGGGTCATGAGGTCGTTCGCGTCGAGCTCGGTATCGAGCTTAACGCCCTTTTGCTCCTTCATGTGGTCGATCAGCTCTTCGAAGTACTTTTTGCCGACCTCCATGACCACGTCGGAATACATTTGAATGAAGCGGCGGTAGGAGTCGTAGGCGAAACGGGGGTTATTGGTCTTTTTCGCAAAGCTCGCCACCACGGTATCGTTCATGCCGAGGTTGAGGATGGTATCCATCATGCCGGGCATGGAAGCGCGCGCGCCGGAGCGCACCGAGACCAGAAGCGGGTTTTCCGGGTCACCGAACTTCTTGCCGCTCAACGCCTCGAGCTTGCCCATATATTCATAAATCTGCTGTTGGATTTCGTCGCTGATCTTTTCGCCGTCGTCATAATACTGGGTGCAAGCCTCGGTGCTCACCGTGAAGCCTTGCGGCACCGG
This sequence comes from Eubacteriales bacterium, assembly GCA_021372675.1. Taxonomy (GTDB): domain Bacteria; phylum Bacillota; class Clostridia; order Christensenellales; family CAG-138; genus UBA7707. The sequence continues at coordinate 3,660 of JAJFTZ010000010.1, read as the reverse complement.
CATGCCTAAGCCCGTCATTTCCGCAAGATTCGCGCCCTTACCGCCGAGCAGATCGCGCATTTTGGCGCTTCCCTCGCTGAACATGTACACAAACTTTTTGGCCATTTCGTTCTCCTCCGTATATCGTAAATATCAATAGGTGCCGCATGGAAGTCCATGAATTCAACGCTAATTATATCCATTTCGCCGCCAAATGGCAATCTTTTTCGGCAAATATGCAAGAAAAAATTCATTTCGGCGCAAAATATGACCAAACCGCTTTATAAAGCATCCATCGCCTTGAAGCGCCGCTCCAAAACATGCTCCGCGTACTCGTTGACGGCCGGCCTCAGTTCCGCGCGCACGCGCTCGGGAAGGCAGACCTTTTTAATATCCCCATCCTCAAGGAGGAGCATACGCCGTACCGCCTCGAGCGAAAGCGCCGAAACCGAGGGTCCCCGGGCGTCGCACGCGCCGCACACCGCACCGCCCGCCGGAGCGGAAAACCTAAGGCTTTTCTCCCCCCGCACGTCACGCCCGCACACCGCGCACGAGGTGAGCGCGGGTCGAAAGCCCAAAAGCGACAGATAGCGCATCGCGAAGCAGATCGCCATATCCGCAGGGTTTACCTCCGCGTAGGCGGTAAAGCTGAGCGCGTGGTATAAAAGCGAAAGCTGCGCCTCGCTTTTCTCCCCCGCCGTGGCCCCCGCCTGTACGAGCGAAAGCATGTACGCGCCCGCCGCGAAGCGCTCCACATCCTCGCGAAGCGGGTAAAAGGTTTCCCGCACGTCGCACGCGTTCACGCTATAGCGGTCCTTCGCGCCGTAAAGCACGAATTCGCCGAACACGAAAAGCTCGCCCGCGGCGAGGAGCGGGCTTTTCTGCCGCCTGCAGCCGCGCGCCGCGGCGGTCACGAGCCCCATTTCGCCCGTGAGGATATCGAGAATCCTGTCGTTGTCGCGGTAGTTTGCGTACCGCACAACGATGCCGTTCACGGTAGAAAGCGACATACACTCCTCCTCCCATGATTTGCAAGCTATGGAAAGCGCACAGGGCGAAAATACTAAAAACAAAAATCTTAAAACCGAAGGAGCAGCATTTTTTATGAAAAAAGGCCCGCTTTCCTCGCCCGACGCCGACATGCTCTGGAACAGCTTTTCCCGCACGGGCAAAATAGGCGTGTATCTCACCTACCGCGCCATTAAAAAGCGCGAGGAGAAGGACACGATCTGACCTCCGCCCCCGTGAACGATACCAGTATACCATACCGCAGCCCCTGCGCGAAAGCAACCGCAAAGCGCAGGGGTTTCTTATGTTTAAGATATCGCCAAATTTTTTATACTTTTTTTTATATTATACATTGACAGGTGATGTACTATGGTATATATTGTATTTGCTTGCATGAAATACATCCGAAAGGAGTGCTACGATTGTCGATCGCAGGAGACCTGATACGCGGGCATACCGATACCATCATCCTGTCGCATCTTTACCGCCACGACAGCTACGGGTACGAGATCAACCGCGACATACAAAAAAAGACGCACGGCATGTACGAATTTAAGGAAGCCACGCTGTACACCGCCGTGAGGAGGCTCGAGCAAAACGGCTGCATCACCTCGTACTGGGGGGACGAGAGCACCGGCGCGCGCCGAAGGTATTACGCCATCACGGAGCTCGGGAAGGAGACCTATCTCGGCCTCATCAAGGACTGGGAGAACGCCCGCGCTCTGATCGATAAACTGATTTATGTGGAGGGTATGTAAAAGATGGAAGCAAAGCTTCGCGCCTATGTGGAAACGCTCTTCGAGCAGGCGCCCAAAACCCGTAAAGCCTACGAGCTCAAGGAGGAAATGATCTCCAACCTCGTAGAAAAGTACCATGATCTGCGCGACGAGGGGAAGAGCGAGGATATCGCCTACAACATCGTCGTGAGCGGCATCGGCGATACGAGCGAGCTGATCGCGGGCCTGAGCGAGCCGATATCGGCCCTCACCCCCGAGGAGCTGAAAAAGAAAAACCTTTACGCGGGGCTTACCGCGCTCGCGGTGGCGCTCTACATCCTCTCGATCATACCGCTGATCATGCTTTCCGTGAGCGGCATGGAGATACTCGGCCTCGCGATCATGCTTTGCATGGTTGCCGGCGCGACGGGACTCATCATCTTCACCTCCATGACCAAGCCCAAGTACCATAAAACCGAGGATACCATGGTGGAGGACTTCAAGGAGTGGAAGTATACCAAGGACAACCGCGGCGAGGTTCAAAAGTCCGTCAACTCCGCGATCGGGATGCTTACGGTGGTGGCGTACATCGTCATAAGCTTCAGCACGGGCGCGTGGCATATCACTTGGGTGATCTTCCTGATCGGCCTGGCCGTTAAGCAGGTTGTGCGCGCGCTCTTCCAACTGAAAAAGTGAGGGAACGATTATGAAAACATCCGCCATCATCCGCGTCGTCTGCTGGGTCGTGATCGCCTGCGTGCTCGTAGGCGTGCTCGTATGGGGCATCGGCCGGGGTACCGGCTTCAGCTTCAACTTCCTACCCGTTTCCTGCGTGGAGCACGGCCTTAAGGGGCTTAACGAGATCGGCGCCCTGCCGGGCGACGAGGGCCCGTATTCCCAAAACAACGACTACTCCGTGGAGCTTGGCTCCATCGACACCGTCAACATCGCATGGGTGGACGGGAGCGTCCGCGTGACCCCCTACGATGGCGATACCATCGCGTTCAGCGAAAGCTCCGTAGGGGGCATTCCCGAAAAGTACGCGCTTCGTTACGCGGTCAACGGCAGCACGCTTACCATCCATTACTGCGAAAGCGGCATCAATTGGAACACGGCTTGGTGGAACCTCGGTAAAAAGCTCGAAGTGCTGGTACCGAAAGCTCTCGCCGACAGCTTCTTCGGCCTCGAGATTGACGCGGTCTCCTCGAGCACCTATGTGAGCGGCCTGAGCGGCGATAAAATGCACCTTGTTACGGTTTCGGGCAGCGTCGGCGTGGAAAGCGTTACGGCGAACACGCTGGAAATCGACACCACTTCCGGCAGCGTAAGCGCGGCCGCCTGCACTGTGGATGCCGTACAGGTGGATTCGGTCTCCGGCTCCATACGGCTCGAGGGCAGCTTCCGCTCCGTTTCCACGGATTCCGTTTCCGCTTCGGCGAACATAACGAGCGCCATATGCCCCTCCACGGTAAAAATGAACACCGTGTCGGGCATGAGCACGCTCATCATCCCCGAAAACAGCGGCTTTACCGCGCGGCACGACTCGGTGTCCGGCGGGTTCTCCTGTGTTTTTCCCGCCACCTCCTCCAACGATAAGGCCATATACGGCGACGGCTCCGCCAGCTTCAGCTTCAACAGCATCAGCGGCGGGATCAGGATCGAGAAGAACGGGTAAGGCATTTTGAACGGCAAAAGGGCCGCGGCGCTGATAAAAGCGCTACGGCCCTTTTGGCTATATCCGGCTTTATAAGGAAAGGATCATTCCTCTCCTTGAAGGGGCCGGCGGCAGGCTCGCGGGATAGTTATTCCCCTCCTTGGAGGGGAATAATTGCTTTCTAAAGAATTCCCGCGGTATGCCACAGAACATTGTTCACCATATGAAACGCGGCGTCTTTTATCCGTTTGGGCTGTTCGGTAAAAAACTCCACCACGGCCTCGCGCTTCTTGATGTTCCAAA
>JAJFTZ010000009.1 GCA_021372675.1 Eubacteriales bacterium | reverse complement strand
AGCTCCTTTACGTATCCGTAAAACTCCGTAAGGCTCCCCTGCCGGAAGCCCTCGATGGGGAGGCCCTTTTCGTTGACGAGGCAATCGGTCACGAGAAACACACTAAGCCCCGCCTCGCGCGCGCCCATGTCGTCGGCGGCATCGTTGCCCACCATGAGGCATTCGGAAGGCTCCTTTTGAAGCAAAGCCAAGATATCCTTAAAATAGCCCGGATTGGGCTTGCAGAAACGCGAATTGTCGTAGGTGGTGACGTGCGCGAAATCCGCATAATCTAAGCCCGCCCACGAAAGCCGCTTTTTCACCGCCACGGGCGGGAACAGCGGGTTGGTGGCGAGCGCCACGGTATAGCCCTTTTCTTTCAGCAGATCGACGCTTTTTCGCGCGGCTTCGTTTTTTTGCGCCGCCTCGCGCGCGGCCTCGAACTCCGTTTCATAAAAACGTTCGAACAGCGGCTCAAGCGCTTCGGCGCTTACGCCGCCGCCCATGCGCGCGCAAAAGCTATCCCAGAAGCGGTCGCGGTTGGTTGCATTGCCGTCGTTAAAAAGCATCGCCCCGGTGCCTGCCCACACGCCGTCTATAAACGCCGCCGCCTCGCGGCCCGTCGCCGCCGCGCCGCAGCGCGCGAGCGCGCCGAAATAGCGCTTTACAAAAAGCTCCTGATCCAAGGGCAAGAGCGTGCCGTCCAGATCGAACAATACCGTATTGATCAAAGCCCACCTCGCAGAAAAGCGCGGCCGCAAACCGTGTCGCGGCCGCGCTCCCTATAAAAATATTAAATTATGATTCCTTGGCAAAATACGCCACGCCCACGGTGCCGGGGCCGACGTGCGTGCCCACCACGCCGCCGATATCCACGACGCGCCCGCAGCAGCCAAACGCGGGGTCGAGCTCCGCGAGCTTGCCCATGAACGCTTCGCAAAGCTCGCGGGCGTTGGTATGGGCGAAGTAGACGGGCATGTCGAGGTCCGCCCCGCCGCCCTTTTCTATGAGCTCCAAAATGGCCTGCACGCCGCGCGCAAACCCGCGCGCCTTGCCCGCGCTCACGAGCACGCCCTTTTCCACGCTGAGGATGGGCTTTACGTTCAAAAGCGAGCCCACCACGGTGACGCTTTTTGACAGCCGCCCGCCGCGGTGCAGGTAGGTGAGCGTATCCACCAGCGCGTAAAGCCGCAGCCGGCCGCGCGCGGCAAGAAGTATTTTCTCCATTTCCTGCGCCGTGCTGCCCTCGCTTCTGAGCTTTACCGCGTATTCCACAAGCGCGGCCTCCCCCATCGTGGCCATTTGGGAGTCAATCAGATAAATTCGATCATATTCCGCCAATTCCTTCGCCGCGCGCGCACTTTGGTACGTGCCGCTTAGGCTTTCGGAGATGGTGATCACGACCACGTCGTCTCCGTTTTCCTTCGCGCGCGTAAAATGCTTTAAAAAATCCGCCGGCGAGGGCTGGCTCGTGCTCGGCAGGGGATTCGCCTTGGCGAGCTTTTCGTAAAACTCATCGCGTGAAAGTTCCCCGTCGAAATACGAGTGCTCCGGGAAAATGATCTGAAGCGGCACTACGCTTACGCCTAGGTTCCCGCTTAACGCGTTCAGATCGGACGCGGAATCGGTAAGGATCTCAATCGCCATGTTCTTGCTCCTTTTCTTCGCCTTTCTCGGCTTGCTCCATAAATTCGGATATGCGCCGTATCATATCGTCGAGCGTTTCACATTCTTCAGGTGTGAAGCGCTCCCGTATGCGGCGCAGGGTGAAGCGCGTCCACCTGCTGTTGAGACCGTAATCCTTTAAAAACTCCGGCGTTACGCTCAGGCGGTACTCGCGCTTGTCAAATTCGCACACCTCCTTTTTTAAATACCCCTTTTTGACGAGGCTGTTGATCTTATAGTTGGCGTTGGGCAGCGACACGTTTAAAAATGCCGCGAGCTCGCTCACGGTGGGCCGCTCCAAGAGATACGCGGCCTCCGCGCAGAAAAACTCCGCCGCGCTTAACGCCCCCGCGCCTCCCTCCGCCGCCGTGGGAAGCTGCCTGAGATAATTCAGGCGAAATTGCAGATATAGCTTTTTGAAGCTTTCCTCTACCATATGCGCCTCCCAAAATATTCAAATATTTTAATTAAAATATTTTAAGTATTCTAACCTGCGCGCGCGGCTTTGTCAAGCGTGCGGAGCACGTTTGACATTCGAACTTTTTCGCGAAAATCTGTTGACAAAATAAGCCGCTTCCATCATCATAATAAGGTTACATGAATGTTACGGCCTCGCATGTAGGACGCGGCGCCGCGAGCTTTGGAGGTTTTTTATGGCAAAAACGATCTATTCGGTGGAATCGGTCACGATGGGGCATCCGGACAAGCTTTGCGACCTCATTTCCGATTCCGTTTTGGACGCCTGTTTGGCGATCGACAAAAACGCGCGCGTGGCGTGCGAGGTGATGGCGACCAAGGGCAAGCTCATCGTAGCGGGCGAGATCACCGTAACGAAGATGCCCGACGTGAAAAATATCGTCGAGGAGGCCATGCGCTTCGTGGGCTACGACCCTTCCACCGTAGAAATCGAAGTGCTTGTGCACGAGCAAAGCCCCGACATCGCGCAGGGCGTCGATAACCCCGCGCTCGCGGACGCCTACGAGCTTGGCGCGGGCGATCAGGGCGTGCTCTACGGCTACGCCAGCGCGGAAACGGCCGAGCGGCTTCCCCTCCCCTGCGTGCTCGCGCACCGCATCACGCGGCTTTTGACCGACGCGCGAAAGTCCGGCCGCGTAAAGGGCCTAAGGCCCGACGGCAAGGCGCAGGTATCGGTCGTTTACGAAAACGACAGGCCCATACGCGTGGACGCGGTGGTCGTTTCCACGCAGCACGACGAGGAAAAGAGCATGACCGAGCTCGAGCGCGACGTGCGCGAGGTCGTTTTAAAGGAAGCGTTTGCGGATTTTCCCATGGATGAAAACACGCGCGTGTTCATCAACCCCTCCGGCCGTTTCGTTTTAGGCGGCTACGAGGCGGATACGGGCCTTACGGGCCGCAAGCTGATGGTAGATACCTATGGCGGCTTCATCTCGCACGGCGGCGGTGCGTTTTCCGGCAAGGACGCCACCAAGGTGGATCGAAGCGGCTCCTACCTCGCCCGCTACATCGCCAAAAACATCGTGGACGCGGGGCTTGCCAAGCGCTGCCTCGTTTCCCTCTGCTACGCCATCGGCGTGGCGCGCCCCGTGGAGATTACGGTGGATACCTACGGAACCTCCGCGTACGATGACGAGGCTTTGAAAAAGGCCGTGCTCGAGGTGTTCGACTGCCGTCCCGCCGCCATACGCGACTATTTCGACCTCTGCCGCCCCATTTACACGCAAACGACCAATTTCGGGCATTTCGGAAAGCCGGAGCTGCCGTGGGAACAGTCCGACGCGGCGGAAAAGCTCAAAAAAGCCGTGGAAGCGGCAAAGTAAGGTTATAAGGATTATGAAAGCGGCCCGTGCTCACGCGCGGGCCGCCTTATTGTTCTGCCACTATTTGATTTTCATCTTGATGGGCTTTGCGGCGTCGGACGAGCTTGTATACTGTGGCGTGAGGTAGACGACGGACGGCATTTCCACCTTGACCGTCGTATATTCACGCTTGAAGATATAGCCCTGATAGTCTAAATGTGTCTCCACGATCGGATACTCTTCCTTAATCGTGTATTCCTCCGTAAGCTCCTCCGGCGTAGACGGCTTCATGCCGTAAAACCACTCTTTCCTCGTATCGTCAAGGCTGTATTTCCATTCGCTTTCGAAAACGCAGGGGCTTCCGTATTGGTCGCGGAAACCGTTTTTCTGCGCGTCGGGCGTCGAGAAAATGATGCGGCATTGGCCTTCCTCCCACGCCACACGGGAGAGAATCACCCCGTCGGGCAGGTTTTCCGCGGTTCCCGCCTCCAAATCCACCTTCGTTTGCGGGGCGTCCTTATCGAGCCACACCGCGCCCGTAATGTAGAGCGTAAGCCTCTTCCCGCCGCCGAAATACGGGCTTTCCAGCCGGAAGCCGTTCATCATGGGCGAATCCTCGCTTTGCTCGGCAGCGAGGCCTTCGTTGATAAGCTCGTAGCGATTTTCCCTTTCATCCTCCGCGTAGCAGCGAAGCGCCCTGATCCACTTGGTGTTGGAGGGATCGGCCTCCAAATTCACGCGCAGGCTCATGGGGTACACCTCCACGGTCGTTACGGTGAAGCTTTGGCCTTCGATCGTAAAGCTTTGATCGAGGGCATATACCTTGGGCTTCTGCACGAAATCGGGATCGATCGTGAGGTCAAACGTGAACGTGGCTAAAATGGGGTTCTCGCCCATGATTCTGCTGTCGGTCGCATCGACGATAAGCCTCAATCGATTCGGCACGGTATATTCCCCGAAATCTATGGTGTGTTTTCTAAAATCGTTGGCGTATACGCCCTGCCCCACGCCGCTTATCAGATAAAATTCATCATAGTAGCTCCCGTCCGCCTTCATAAACCTCATGTTTGCAAAATAGTTTTTTCCCGCCTCCCCGCGTATCGTATAGAATAT
>JAJFTZ010000004.1 GCA_021372675.1 Eubacteriales bacterium | reverse complement strand
CAAAATGGCGGCGAGCTGCGATTCCTTGGCGACGCCCGTGCTCTCGTGGTTGCGGTCCCCGTACGTGCCCTCCATGATGAGGAAATCCGCGGAGTCGATGGGCGTTGGGTCGGCGATGATGGGGCGGTCGCTCCTGCCGATATCGCCCGAAAACGCGAGCTTTACCGTTTTGCCGTTTTCCTTGACCCATACCTCCACCGAGGCGGAGCCTAAAAGGTGCCCCGCATCCACGAACCTGGCCGTTACGCCCTCGAGCACCGTAACGGTTTCGTTATATTCCACGGGCGCGAACGCCTTTAAGGAGTTCGCGGCGTCCTTCACGGTGTAAAGCGGCTCCACGGTCGGCTTTCCGGCGCGGAGGTTTTTGCGGTTTTGGTATTCCGCCTCCTGCTCCTGAATGTGCCCGCTATCGGGCAGCATGATGGTGGCGAGCCTCGCCGTGGCGCTCGTGGACACAATCTTTCCCTTAAAGCCGCGCTTTACGAGAAGGGGCAGTAGCCCGCTGTGGTCGATGTGCGCGTGCGTCAAAAGCACCGCGTCGATCTCGGCGGGTTCGAACGCGAAGCCGCCCTCGCCCAAAGCGCCCTTGGTATCCGCACCCTGTCGCATGCCGCAATCCACGAGGAGCTTGCCGCCCTCATAGGTTAAAAGGTAGCTCGAACCCGTCACGCTCTGCGCGGCGCCGCAAAATTTGAGCTTCAAGGCCACTCCTCCCTTATTTTCCGCAGCAGTTTTTGTACTTTTTACCGCTCCCGCACGGGCAGGGGTCGTTGCGGCCAACCTTCGTTTCGCTCACGTAGACCTTGCTCAGCCGGAATTTTTTGGTGATCTCCCTGCGCTGCTCAACCGTGAGGATAGGCTCCCACTCGGGCAGCTCGTAGAGCCAGTCCGCCTTGGCGTTGAGCATGTTGTAGTAGAGCTTTTCAAAGTCAATATCGAGTGAAACCGCGCTTTCGCTCTCAAGCGTTTCGAGTTTAAGCTCTTGCTTGAGGCTCGTGTTGATGCCGTCGAGGAAGCCCGCAAAGGTGGTTTCCTCCATGGAAAAGGCCGCCGCAAGCTCCTGTAAGCTGCCCTCGTAAACATGCGCGGGATCGCCGAGTATTTTCTTATAGTTCTCGGTTTCACGCTCAAAATACGCCTGCCAGAATTTGTCCGCTTCGGCCTGCGTGCGCTCTTCATCCGCGAGCGCGCGCCACTGTTGGTAGAGTGACATTTGGTGTTCTCCTCGTTTGTTGATTGGGTGGTTGGGCCGGATACACCGTGTAGGGGCGGACGCATCCGTCCGCCCGCACACGCCGCTTCCGCTTAGTTCTTCCGCATCTTGTCGAAGGTTTCGCGCACCTTGAGGATGAAGCCCTCGGTGGAGAGCACCTCGATGTGCTCGAGCTCCGCGAGCTGCGCGAGATCCTTGGTCATATAACCCGCCTCGATGGTCGCGAGCGAAGCCGTCTCGAGCGTTTTCGCAAACGCGCAAAGCTCGGGGATATCGTCGAGCTCGCCGCGCTTATTGATTGCACCCGTCCACGCGAACAGCGTCGCCATGGAGTTGGTGGAGGTAGTTTCACCCTCGAGGTGCTTGTAGTAATGCTTGGTCACGGTGCCGTGCGCCGCCTCGAACTCGAAGTTGCCGTCGGGCGAAACGAGCACGCTCGTCATCATCGCGAGGGAACCGAACGCCGTGGCCACCATGTCGCTCATCACGTCGCCGTCGTAGTTTTTGCATGCCCAGATGAAGCCGCCGTCGGAACGGATCACGCGCGCCACGGCGTCGTCGATGAGGGTGTAGAAATACTCGAGGCCCGCCTTTTCAAACTTCGCCTTGTAATCCTTCTCGTAGATTTCCTCGAAGATGTCCTTGAAGCGGTGGTCGTACTTTTTGGAGATCGTATCCTTGGTGGAAAACCAAAGGTCCTGCTTGGTGGAAAGCGCGTAGTTGAAGCACGCGCGCGCAAAGCTCTCGATGGAATCGTCCTTGTTGTACATGCCCATCAGCACGCCGGGGCATTTAAAATCGAACACGGTCTCGTGGAAAAGCTCGTTGCCCGCCTCGTCGCGGAAGAGTATTTCCGCCTTGCCGGGGCCGGGCACGCGGAATTCCGAGCACTTGTAGATGTCGCCGTAGGCGTGACGGGCGATGGTGATGGGCTTTTTCCAGTTGCGCACGGCAGGCTTGAGGCAGGGCAGCGTGATCGGCGCGCGGAACACCGTGCCGTCGAGGATGGCGCGGATGGTGCCGTTGGGGCTTTTGTACATGCGCTTGAGGCTATACTCGCTCATGCGCTGCTGGTTGGGGGTGATGGTGGCACACTTCACGCCCACGCCGTACTTTTTTACGGCCTCGGCGGCCTCTACGGTGATGCGGTCGTCGGTCTCGTCGCGGCGCGGCAGCCCGAGGTCGTAATACTCGGTCTTGAGCTCGATGTATGGCTCCAGAAGATTGGTTTTGATCATCTTCCAGATGATTCGGGTCATTTCATCTCCGTCCATCTCAACAAGAGGTGTGCGCATCTGAATTTTGGCCATGGTTACTCTCCTTAATTCTTACTTCTTGTGTTTTGCTCCCCGCAGGGATTTCTTCAGTATGTCCGAGTTATAGGCATATGTGGATTCGTTTTTCTGCGCCAGTGCCTTGTACGCATATTCTACGAGCTTATCCACAAGCTGTGAAAACTTAAGTCCCATGGGTTCGAAAAGGTAAAACGCGAGCGAGCCGGGGATGGTGTTGATCTCGTTGACGTAAAGCTCCCCTTCCGCGTCGAGCATGTAGTCGATGCGCACCACGCCCTTGCATTCGAGCAAAGAGAAGATTTGCTTCGTCCAAGCCTGCACCTTCTCGGTAAGCTCGTCGCCGATGGGCGCGGGGATGCGCCTACTTAGGCTTTCCATGCCCTTCCCGCCCTTTTGGAGGTATTTTTTGTTGAAGTCGAGCATGTCGTCGTCGGAGCCCATGAAAAGCTCCCAGCTCAGCGGCTGCTCGCAAAGCGATACCGTGGCCTCGCCGCCATAACCCACGCACGCGCAGTTGATCTCCGTGGGCCTATGAAGCGCGCGCTCGATGAGGATGCGCCTGTCGAAGCCCGCCGCCACGTCGATGGCTGCGATAAGCTCCGTCTCGTTTTTCGCCTTGGTGATGCCGATCGACGAGCCAAGGTTGCAGGGCTTTACGATGAGCGGGTAGGAAAGCGATTGCGCGCGCCTAAGCACGGCTTCCCTATCCCGCTGCCACTCGCTGCGGCAGCAATGCACGCTTTCGAGCACGTTAAGGCCCATGCTCCTGAAAACTTCCTTCATCACAATCTTATCCATGCCCACGGCGGAGCCGATAAGGCCGCAGCTCGTATACGGCAGGTTCGCAAGCTCGAAAAGCCCCTGTATGGAGCCGTCCTCGCCATGCAAGCCGTGGAGCGCGAGAAGCGCGCAGTCGAGATTGCATACCTTTGCGTTTCTTTTGAAAAGCCCGCCCGATTCGAGCGTGTAAAGCCCGTTCATATTGGGTACGGCGGGCAGAAACACGCGGGTGAGGCCCTTTAAATTCGGGTCGAAATCCCGATAGGTTTCGATATGCTTTAGCGGCTCGCCCGTAAACCATTCCCCCGCGCGGGAAATGTACACGGGAAAGGCGTTATACTTGCTTTTATCCGCGTTTTCGAGCGCCTGTAGCCCAGAGATGACGGAAACGTCGTGCTCGGCTGTTCGGCTCCCGAAAAATATGCCAAGGTCGGTCATCATATCCCCCCGCTCTATTCGTCGTAATTGTCGGGCAGGTCGTTTTCAAATAAAACCGCCGCGCCCGGCTCGGTATAAAGCTTCAATAGCTCCGCGGCCTCGTTGAGGCTTTTCGCTTTGACGATGTTCTTTTCGTCGAAGCCCAAACTCATAAGCCCCTCGCGGATCGGCTCCGCGCGCTCATAGCCCACGAGGATGGCGACATCCGCGGCCTTCGCCATAGCCTGCCCGAACGCGCGGTTGAGCGCGCTTTCCTCGCCGCCCAACTCCACCATGCCCGGCGTGACCACGATGCGCTTGCCGCTAAAGCTTTTGAGCACCTCGAGCGCTTCCTTGGCCCCCTCGGGATTGGAGTTGAACGCGTCGTCGATCACCGTGACGGGCCCTTCTATAAGCTCAAGGCGGTGCTCCACAGGCTTCAGACGGGCTATGGCGGCGGCGATCTCCTCAAGCGTTAGCCCTAAGAAATGCGCCAGCGCGGCCGCGCCCGCGATGTTTATGATGTTGTGGCGGCCAAGAAGCTTCGTTTCGCAAGCTACGCTTTCGCCGCCTTGCGCGGTGAGCGCGAAGCGCGAGCCCTTGGCGCTCACGGAAAGCTCGGAGGCTTTCATATAAAGGCCGTCCCCGTCCGTGCCGAACAGGAATTTATCGGTTAGCTTGCTGGTTTCGTACATTTCGCGGCAAAGCGCGTTGTCGCCGTTGAAGAAGCACGCGCCGTTTTCCGCGATGCCCTCCATGAGCTCGGATTTGGTCGCCACCACGTTTTCGAGGGAGCCGAAGGTTTCCAAATGCTGCTTTCCGACGGAGGTGATGATGCCGTAGCGCGGCCCGACGAGCCTGCATAGCTCCTCGATATCGCCCTTATAGCGCGCGCCCATCTCGGCGATGAACACGTTGTGGTCGTCCTTGAGCTTCTCGCGCACCACGCGCGAAACGCCCATGGGGGTGTTGAAGCTGCCGGGGGTGTACAAAACGTCGTAGCGCTCCTTCAGAATTTCACCCAAGGCGTGCTTGGCGCTCGTTTTGCCGTAGCTCCCCGTGATGCCGATTTTAATTAAGTCGGTTCGCTTTTTTAAAATATTGCGCGCGTCGTTGAAATACCACGCCTTCACGGCCTCCTCCAAGGGGTAGGTGATAAGCCACGCAAGGAAAACGAACAGCGGCAAAAGCGCGCCGGGCAGGTAGCGAAGGCCGTACAGCAGCAAAAACGCGCCCCAAGTGGGGATGCCGTTAGGAGAAGCCTCCACGCTTATGAAAAGCGACGCCGCAAACGCGGCCGAAAGGAGGAAGAGCACCGCGATGAGGCGCTTCACGCGGCCGGTATAGACGAGCGGCTTTTTCTTTTCCTTTTTGCGGTCGGCAAAATACATGAGAAGGAGCATCAGCACATACAGCGCGTCCGCCCCCACGTAGGCGATGTTGGCGACCAGCGTGCCGTAATGCACCAAAAACGCGGCGGAAGCGCGAAGCGCCAAGGCTACGATGCCCACCATCAAAAAGGTGAGCGCGTCGCCCGCGTGCCTAAAAAGCCATTTCAGGTACATTTTGCCCTGATAGCTTTCGAGCTGGAGCATGTGGATGAACTGCGTCGCGGCGAGCGCGGCGGCGGCCGCTTCAATTGCCACGACCGCCCAGAATGCGTATGCCGTGGTTCCGGTATCCATAAATTATGTTCGCTCCTTAAACAATACGTCCATCATGGCACAAAAACGGGGGTAATCGTCCGCGTAGGAAAAATGCCCCGCGCCTTTTAGCACGGCGAGCCCGGCGCTTTTCATGCGCTTTTGCATAAGCTCGGCCATGTAAAGCGGCGTATCGGCGTCGTTTTCGCCCCACACGAGCAGGGTCTCGTTTTCCACCATGGGAAGCCGATCCGTCAAATCGGTGTTCACGAGCCGCACGAAGGTCTGGCGCATCGTGCCGGAGGTGTTTCTATAATCCTCGCTGCCCGCGTTCTTTTGTCGCTCGGAAATGTGAAACGCCCTGTCGAGTAAGCTTATTTTGGCAAGCCGGACGCCGAGCTTATACGACCACACCTTCAAATAATACTTGAGGCTTCGCTTGGGCTTCACGCCCGCCGCGTCTACGAGCACGAGCTTATGAAACAGGCTTTTCTCCTCCGAGGCAAGGTAGATGGCGACGCGCCCGCCGTGCGAATGGGCGATGCAGTCGCAGCCATAAATGCCCTGCTCCGCAATGAATTTGCGGGTGATCGCGGCAAAGTCCTCCACGCCCCACGCCTTAAGGGGTTCGGCGCTTTCGCCGAAGCCCGGAAAATCGAGCGCCACGGCCTCGCGCCCGAGGCGTAGCATGCAGTTCATAACGGGCCGCATAGCCGCAATGGAGGCGCCCCAGCCGTGCAAAATGAGCACCGGTTTGCCGCTTCCCTGCCGTTCGTAGTGGAGGTTGAGTCCGTCGATGGTTAATTGCAAGCGATTTTCCTTCCTACAGGTCGCGCATCCGCGCGCGCTTTTTCGCCACCCAATCGGGCTTGTTCACCTGATACGCCCGCGCGATAGCGAACGCGTTCGGGGGCACGTCGTCCGTGATGGTGGAGCCCGCGGCGGTATACGCGCCATCGCCCACCGTGACGGGCGCGACGAGATTGGTCTGGCAGCCTAAGAACACGTCGTCGCCCACGGTGGTGCGGTACTTTTTATAGCCGTCATAGTTGACAAACACGCAGCCGCAGCCTACGTTGACGCGCGCGCCCACGTCGGCGTCGCCGATGTAGCTCAAATGCGGCAGCTTGGTTTTTTCGCCCACGATAGAGTTTTTGACCTCCACGAAATTTCCCACCTTGCAGCCGTCGCCGAGGCGGGTGTTGGGCCTAAGGTGCACGAACGGCCCGGCGGTTACATCGCTGCCGATCTCCGTTTGGTTCGCCACCACGCTCTGCAAAACGCAGCCGTCGCCCACGACCGTATCGTGCAGGCGGCAGCCGTCGTAGAGCACGCAGTTTTCGCCTATTTTGGTTTTCCCGGAAAGGATCACGTTGGGGTAAAGGACCGTATCGCGGCCGATCTCCACCTCCGCGCCCAAGAGTATTTTCGTGGGGTCGAGCATGGTGACGCCCGCCTCCAGATGGCGCGCGGCAAGGAAGCTGTTCGTAAGATAATTGCATTCCCAAAGCGAGGCGCGATCGCGCACGCGAAGGCATTCGTGTTCCGGCGCGTACACGTTAACGACCGTGGCGCCATTTTGGCGCGCGGCGATTAAAAACTCGCGCACGCTCCCCTTCGCGCCATGTAAAAGCGCGAGATCGACGCAGTAGGCGGGACATTCCCCTTTTCGTTCCGCGCTGTTTTCCGCGGTTTCCCCCTCTCGCGCGGGTATGAGCGCGGAGGCGGCGTTGCCCCGCGCGGCCTCGACGAGCTTAAGCAGCGTTTCCGCCCTGATAAGGGGCGCGGTGCCCGAAAGGACGAGCGCGTAGCCCTCTACTTTCCCCGCGCTTTGCGCGGCGAGAGAAAGCGCCGCGGCGTTATCCTCGTTTTCCGAAACGCGTACGCAGCTTGCCCGGTCATTGATATATGCCTCCACACGCTCGGCGTCGAAACCCGTTACGACCTTAACGCCGCCCGAAGCGGCCTGCGCGGCCAGATCGAGCGCGTAGCTTAGGAGGGGGCGGAAGCATATTTCGTGCAGCGCCGTATGGCGCGCGGAGTTCATGGCGGCGTCCTCTTGAAACGCGAGGACGAAGGCGACATCAGCTTTCATAGCCGTCCTTTCATGCCTAAAATGGATAGGGTGACATTTCCTTCCCTATTGTAGGGTCGCACGCTCTCGCATGTCAAGCGAACGCGGCATTGCATACAGGTATATCACGCGCGAAGCGCGTGTCGCGAAAGCGGCGTAGCCGCTTTCGCGAGGGGGAACGGCCCTTCGGGG
Source organism: Eubacteriales bacterium (assembly GCA_021372675.1). GTDB lineage: Bacteria > Bacillota > Clostridia > Christensenellales > CAG-138 > UBA7707. The sequence continues at coordinate 26,985 of JAJFTZ010000004.1, read as the reverse complement.
GTTTTACGCCTCCGCCTCTCGCGCAAGCGCTCCCGGGCGGCGGAGACGATAGGAACGAAATCCTACGGATTTCATCCGTTTCGGGACGCAAGGCCGAAGGCCTTGGCCCAAAGGGCTCCGGCTTCGCCGGACGCGTACATGCCCCCGAAGCCGGAATTGAACCTCTTGGAGTTTCACTCCGCCAGTTCCCTTTGTATAATCTCGTCGAGCAGCTTTGCGCCCTCCAGAATAAGGTCGGCGCAGCCGCGTTCTTGCGTGCGGTATTTTGGCTTGAGCGCGGCGCACGCGGCGCTTGAAAAGCTTTCCCGCATCCTTTGGAGCCATTCGCTCGTGAGCGCCTTGATGCGCGGCCCCTCGTGCCCGCGGTCCTTCACGAAAAGCGCCGAGAGCGCCATGGCGCCGCCCGTCGCGATACCGCAGATATCCTCCGCGCCCATGCCGCCGCCAAAGCCCGCGCTCAACTTAAGCGCGCTTTTATCGAGCCCCAGACCGTAGGCGGCGTTCGCGCCGTAAAGTATCTTTTCCGCGCAGTTGAGGTCCATCCCGTCGAGCGCGCCCGAGGAAAGGTATTCATAGAGCGTCATAGGTTACCTCGCCTCGTCTAAAACGCTGGTGCAATGCGGGCAACGCGTGGCTTCCGCGTGTATTTCGGTTTTGCAGTACGGGCAAAGGCGCGGCGCGGTCGCGGGCTCCTCCGCGGCCTTCTTGCGCGATACGCCGCTGCGGAGCCGCGTTATGAGCTTCACGAACAGGAAAATGCACAGCGCCATGAGCAAAAAGTCAATCACGGTGCTCAAAAACGGGCCGTACGCGATGTACGGCGCGCCCGCCTCCCGCACGGCGGCGAGGTCGGCGTAGGTTTTGCCATCGAGCGCCACAAAGTGCGCGGCGAGGTCGCCCATCGAGCCCGTGACGATGTTTAACAGCGGCATGAACAGATCGTTCACGACCGAGGTGACGATCTTGCCGAACGCGCCGCCGATCATCACGCCCACGGCCATGTCGATCACGTTGCCCTTGAATGCGAATTCCTTGAATTCCTTCCAAATCTTCATAAGTACCTCCGATTTATTGAATGTCATACCCTCCCATGATAGTCCGTGTCGAGCGTGATCGAACAGGCGTAAGCCCTGTTCGCCTCCTTCAAACGCTCCTTGATGCGCGCCTTTATCAGCTTTACCTCGAGGCTCTTAAGCTCCGGCGGCACCACGAGGTCGAACGTGAGAAGGATTTGCCCTTCCCTTCGCGCGGCGCGGAAATCGTGCATGGAAAGCCGCGCGTCAAGCTCCTTCAAAATACCCTCCACGATAAGGCGCGCCTCGTTTTGCAAGGTGTTATCGCGCTCCACGGGGTCGATGTGGATGGTGAGTAAAAGCCCCATCGCCGTACCGATCTCGCGCTCCGCGCGGTCGATCGTCTCGTGGATTTCCATGAGCCGCGCGTCCGCGCCCACCTCCGCGTGCGCGCTCACCATCACGCGGCTGGGGCCGTAGCTGTGCACCGTAACGTCGTGCAACCCGAGGATGCCCTCGTAGCTCAAAATGCGCGTTTTAAGCTCCTGCATCATTTCGGGGTTGGGCGCCTCGCCCATGAGGGGGCTTATGGCGTCGCGGATGATCTTCACGCCCGAATAGAGCACGAAGCCCGCCACGAAAAGGCCGATATAGCCGTCGATGTTGATGCGCTTATAGTAGCTTATGATGCCGGAAATGAGGATGGAGCCGGTGGTGATCACGTCGCAGATGCTGTCGGCCGTGCTCGCGCGTATGGCGCTCGAGGAGATGCGCTTGCCGATGTACGAGGTGAACACGCTCATCCAAAGCTTCACGAGAATGGAAAGCGCCAGCACCGCGATGCTCACGAGGTCGAAATGCACGGGCGTGGGATAGAGTATTTTCGTAACCGATTCCTTGCCGAGCTCAAAACCCACCACGAGGATGAGAAACGCGATGATGAGCGCGCTCACATACTCGATGCGCGCGTGGCCGTAGGGATGCTCGCGGTCGGCGGGCTTGCCCGCCGCCTTGAAGCCTATGAGCGTGACCACCGCCGAGCCCACGTCCGAAAGGTTGTTTACCGCGTCCGCCTGCACGGCGATGCTGGAGGTGAGGATGCCGATCACGAATTTCACCGCGCTCAGCACCACGTTGAGCGCGATGCCCACCACGCCCGAAAGCACGCCGTATTCCTCGCGCACGCGCGGGTCCTTCACGTCGTCGTGATTTTTGATGAAAAAGCGGATCAAAAGCTTTGTCATATCGCTCCTTCCTCCGGCCGCGCCAAAGCCGCCCTCAAGGTTTCGCCAATGGGCGCGCGGATCACGAGGCTCGCCGCGCCGTCGTAGGGCGTGGCGCTCTTATTGATGAGAACGAGGCGTTCCCCGCGGAAATTATCGATAAGCCCCGCCGCCGGGTACACCGCGAGCGACGTGCCGCCTACGAGCAGCATATCCGCTTCCATGATATGCCGCACGGCGGCGTTGAGAACCGCGGTATCCAAGCCTTCCCCGTAAAGCACCACGTCGGGCTTTACGATGCCGCCGCACGCGCAGCGCGGCACGACCTCATCCTCGAGGATTTTCTCTATGCCGTAGCTTTTGCCGCAGCCCATGCAGGTGTTCCTGTAAATGCTGCCGTGCAGCTCCAGCACGTTTTTGCTGCCCGCCTTTTGGTGGAGCCCGTCGATGTTCTGCGTGATCACCGCCGTGAGCTTCCCTATTTTTTCAAGCTCGCAAAGCGCCTTGTGCGCAGGGTTCGGCCCGGCGTCCGTCACGAGAAGCGCCTTTTTATAGTAGGCGAAAAAACGCTCGGGGTAACGCAGGAAAAACGCGCGGCTTAAAAGCGTTTCGGGCTCCTCCCCAAACTCGCGGATCGCCTCAAAGCGGCCGGATTCGCTCCGGAAATCCGGTATGCCGCTTTCCGTGGAAACCCCCGCGCCGCCTAAGAACGCGATGTGTTTCGCCTCCGCGATACAGCGCTTCAACGCATTAAGCCCCTCCACGCGCTTCCGCCTCCTCTTGCGAGAATAAATTCAAAAAATAAATATTATTGCAGTTTTCCTTTCATTTTCGCTTTACTTCCTGCGCGTCTGCGTTTACAATATATTGTAGTCTAGTCTATATAAAATTTCCAATCCTTTTTACTTGGAGGAAGCTATGAATCGTATTGCATCTATGGACCGGGCGCAGTTGAAAGCGCTGTACGCTGAAGAACTTCAAAAGTACGAACAGATCAAGGCGAAAGGGCTCAAGCTCGACATGTCGCGCGGCAAGCCCGGCAGCGACCAGCTCGACCTTTCGGACGGCCTTCTTTCTTTGCCCGTAAGCGGCGAAACGACCGCGGACGGCATGGATGTGCGGAACTACGGCGTTTTGGACGGGCTTCCCTCCTGCCGCAGGCTTTTCGCCGATATTTTGGGCGTGGACGTAAAAGAGGTGTTCGCTGCGGGCAACGCGAGCCTCAACCTCATGTACGACGTAATCGCCAAGGCGTATACGCACGGGCTCGTCAACAGCGAAAAGCCGTGGAGCCGCCTCGAGCGCGTAAAGTTCCTCTGCCCCGCGCCCGGCTACGACAGGCATTTTAAAATTTCCGAAACCTTCGGCATGGAGATGCTCACCGTGCCCATGACCGAGCACGGCCCCGATATGGACCTTGTGGAGCGCCTCGTGAAGGACCCCGACGTGAAGGGTATCTGGTGCGTGCCTAAGTTCTCTAACCCCGAGGGCATCGTCTACAGCGACGAGACCATTCTAAGGCTTGCGCGGCTAAAGCCCGCCGCGCCGGACTTCATCATCATGTGGGACAACGCCTACTGCGTGCACGAGTTCGACGGCGAATACGTTGAGATACGCGAGATACTTTCCACCTGCCGCGAGGCGGGTAGCCCCGATATGGTGTTCGAGTTCGCCTCGACCTCGAAGGTCACCTATCCCGGGGCGGGCGTATCCTGCTTTGCGTGCAGCGAGCGCAGCATGGCGCACATGAAAAAGCTCATCGCGGCGCAGTCCATCAGCTACGATAAGGTAAACCAGCTCCGTCACGTGCTGTTTTTAAAGGATAAGGCAAATGTGCTCGCGCATATGAAAAAGCACGCGGCCATTTTGAAGCCTAAGTTCGACGCGGTGATTAGCCGCCTCGACGCTGAAATCGCCCCCTTGGGCATCGCGTCCTACAACCGTCCCAAGGGCGGGTATTTCGTGAGCCTCGACACTTTGCCCGGCTGCGCCAAGCGCACGCACGCGCTTTTGAAGGAGCTCGGCGTGGTGATGACGGGCGCGGGCGCGACCTTCCCCTACGGCGTGGACCCGGAGGATAAAAACCTCCGCATCGCGCCCAGCTACCCGCCCACCGCGGAGTTGAACGCCGCCATGGAAGCGCTTTGCGTTTGCCTTAAGCTCGCGGCATGCGAGAAGGTTTTGGGGTAAAGAAGCAGAAGTATGGCAAGGGCTGCCGCGGAAAAACGCGGCAGCCCTTTTTAGCTTGCGGTGTTGAAGTCAGAACAGCGCAATCAGCGCCAGCACGATCACGCCCGGTATGCCGAATATGCCCGCCACGAGGGCGCTCACGGGGCTTATGGGAATAGCGAAGTTGAAAAAGCCGCCGAAGAAATTGACGATCAAAAGAAGCACCGCGCCGATCACGGCGTTTACGAGGAGCTTCCAAAGTATTTTGAGCGGCACCGACAGTATTTTGCAGACGAGCCACAGCACGAAGATGCCTGCCGCAAACACCGGCAGCATGTAAAGCGCAGCCAAAACCGATCCCCCACCCCTCTTTTAGGTATGTCGAACTTTACCTAGTCCGCAAGGCCCGCGCGCTTGAGCAAAAACATGTACTTGCGCCGCGCCGCCTCCATTTCGTAGATCGCGAAATCCACCAGCTCCGGGTCCTGAACGCTTTCGAAGTATTTTACCGCGTCCTGCCACGCGCGAAGCGCCTTGCCGACCTCCTCGCGCATTCCCTTCCTATCTCTTTTGCCGCCCCGAACGGGCGCGGCACCCAAAAACCCCATTTTGCACCTCCTGCTATTTTGCAAGGAGTATGCACTTTTTACGGGGTTTTCATAACCCGGGGTATACCCGCGCGGAGAGCGTTATGAAAGCAATCCCCTCTTCCCGCGCAGCCAATTATCGTAAACGCCGGGAAACGCCGCCTTCACATGGCCCACCATATACAGGGAGCCGAAGCAGACGACGGCCGCATCTCCCGCGGCGGCCAGCGCCGCCTTTATCCCATCCTCCACGCTGCCGCCCACCGTGGCCTTTGCGCCCAGGGTGGCGAGATAATCCGCGAGCTTTTCCGCAGGCAGGGCCCCGTCGTTTAGCGGCGTTAAGCAAATAAATTCCTGCGCAAAAGGCAGAAGCTCCCGAATGATCTTGGGATAATCCTTATTCGCCAGCACGCCTATAAGAAACACCGCTTTGGGGTTTGGAAGCAGCGCTTTGAGGCTTTCCGCCAAAGCTTTCGCGCATTGGGGATTATGACCGCCGTCCAGAATGAACAGCGGCTTTTTGCTCAATATCTCCATTCTGGCCGGCCACTCGACCGACGCGAGGCCCTTTGTTACGGCATCTTGGCCAATCTGCCAGCCGCGTTCGCGCAGCGCCGCCACCGTCTCCAAAACCACGGCCGCATTATGCCGCTGATGCCTGCCATTCAGAGATAAGCGGTATTCTTTTCCCTCCCACAGGAAGCTCTGGCCGTTCAGCGTTTCTAAAAGCAGCGTCAGCTTTGAAAAGTCAGCGCATTTCAGGGGTACATTTTGCTCCGCGCATACTTTTCGTATAACCGCCGTTACTTCGGCGGCTCCATCGTAACAGATACAGGAGCAGCCCGGTTTAATGATGCCCGCTTTTGCCGCCGCGATTTCTTCAAGCGTGCTGCCTAAGTATTCCGTGTGCTCCAAGCCTATATTGGTAATGACGCCTGCCTCAGGCGCATGGATCACATTCGTGGCATCCAAGGCGCCGCCCATTCCCACTTCAAGAACCACGATGTCACAACGGCTTTCGCGGAAGTACTCCATGGCGACAGCGGTGAGAAGCTCAAACCGGCTGGGATGGTCGTCCATTCTCTCGGCGACGAGCTTCACCCTCGCGGTAATATCCGCAAGCGCCGTATCCGTAATGTTTTCCCCGTTTATCCGGATCTGTTCGCAAAAATCGAGTATAGGGGGCGAGGTAAAAAGCCCCGTTTTGTAACCCGCCCGGCGCAGTATGGACTCCAGCATAGCGCAAGTGCTGCCCTTGCCGTTGGTGCCCGCCACATGAACGAATTTCAGTTCATCCTGCGGGTTTTTTAGTCCCTTCAGCAGCTCTCTCGTCCGTTCAAGCCCAAGCCGCGTCTTGCTCCAGCCGCAGTTTTCGATGTATTCAATCGCTTCCAACGCCGTCACAGGAATGTTCCCCTTTATGCTTTTCCGCTGCCTGTTACTTTGGTCACCGCCCGCACAATGCCGGGTATAATCAGGCCGAAGGCGATCCCTTTTACAACGCAGATAACAAGCCTCATGCCTAAGGATCCGAAAATGTATACAGGCGAATAATAGCCGAATATCTTGCTGTCGATGTACAATACGCCGGTATTGAGCAATGTAATCAGGAGCTCGGCAAGAAACGTGACAACCAAAGTTTGCCGCGGATTCAGGCTAAAGTCCTTCCTTTTGGCGTAAATTCCCACCAGGAAGCCCGCCGCAATATAAGGCAGCATCCATAGCGGGGTCGTAACGGATACCCCATAGCGCACCAGCTGGTATACCAAAGTCCCCACAGCGCCCACGCAAGCGCCGTAAACAGGGCCGAAGAGAAAGGCGCTGATAAGTATCGGCAAGCTCTCAAACGTTACCTTGAGATTGCCGAGATCAACCGCCAAGTAGCCAAGAACGGCGCACATGGCAGCCAGCATGGCATTCATAACAAGACGTTTCGTTTTCAAATGAGTGTTGTTCGACACGAAAAAACTCCTCCAAAATGGCGGAGAGCAATCGCACCACATAGAGGAGCAGCGTCCAGTATGCGGCAGCGGGATGCGGACACCGCACCGCAAGCGTTGGAAGCGCGGGAACGTTCCCCCTTGCTTCGGCTTTTCGTCCGCCCGACAAACTCCCCGTTCGGGCGGCACTCCCCGCATGCTTTCGCATGCGGTACAACGCGCGGCATCCTACTCTGCCTGAATGTAACGTAGCATAACACAAAACGGCGGATTTGTACAGTATGCGACAGTTTTTCGGGCGCATTCTTCAAACCGTCCGCCGTTATAAAAAAACGAAGCTTTTAAGCGCTCACGCCGCCGGCAGGCGGTACGTTGCGCGCACGAGGTCGCCGCCGGTCTGCGCGTCGTAATAGTTGAGGTAAAGCTCGTCCGCGCCGAGCGACGCGACGATCCACGGGGACGGTAGGTCCATGAGCGCGTGCGCTTGTTTCGATGCCGCGTCGTAGACCCAAAGCGTATAGGGGTACGGGTCCCCGGCCGCGGGCACGGCGGAAGCTTCCGGCTCGTCCTCGCCTGAGGTGGCCTCCTCGCCGCCCACGCCCGCAAGCCTGTTTTCGACGTAATACAGGCGCGCCCCGGAGAGCGACCAGAGGAAATTGCTTACGGAAAACTCGGTCGTTATGACCTCGGTCTTACCCGTTTCCATATCGTAGAGCGAGAAGCCGGCCGCGGCCCCCGGCGTTTCGACGCCCGTGCCGGAAACGCCCAGCGCCATGTAGCGGTTGTCGGGCGAGAACGCGAACGCGCCGCCCGCCGTGAACGCCTTTCGCACGCCGCCGTCGGGCTTGATCCTGTAAATCTGCTCGCCGGTGTTCATGTCGGACTGTATAAAGTAAAGCTCGCCGTCGCAATAGGCGAGATAGCCCTCGTCCGCGCCGTTTTTATCCACCACGCTGTGGCGCTTGCCCTCTTGCGGCACGCCGAAATCGTAGGCATGCACCTGCATGGCGCCGGAGCCGCTCACCGCGTAGATCGAAAGCCCCAGGCTATCCCATGTGAACGCGCTCACGAGCTCCCCGAAGCCGACCTCCGTAAGATCGGTCAACAGCTCGCGCGCGTCGGCGTCGAACACGTAAAGATGCGTGCGCTCCTCGTCGCGCTCAAGCACGGCGAGCTTGCGCCCGTCGGGCGAAAACTTCACCTGCTCCACGACCTGAAACTCCCGCTCGAGATACGGCCGCGCGGCGGCGTTCCCCTCGCGGTAATAGATCATCTCGTAGGCGTACTCGTCCACGCCCGGCTGGCCGCCCTCCATGCGTCTGGAATACAAGACGCCCTTTTTATCCGGCGTGTGGCAAAGGTAAAGCCCGTCCTCGATGAATACCTCCGCCTCGTTCTCCACGCCGCCGACGCGGAGCACGTTTTGCGCGTAAGCGCGGTCGTGGGCCTGCCGCTCGTCGATTTGCGGCGCTTCGTTTTCCTTGAGGGGCGCTACGCTCCACTGCTCCTCCACGACGCCCTCATTTTTGGCGGCGAGCGAGGAAAGGAAGTTTTTCGCCTCCGCCTCGCTGTAAAACGCGCCCGAAAGCATCAAAATATCGCTGCCGTTTCGGGCGAGCGCGGGGTAAACGCCCGCGTCGCGCGGCAGCGTGCCGTCGCAGTAATCGCGATACGCGTCGGCCACGGCGTAGTAGCGCTGCCCCTGCGTGATATCGAGCGCGCTTCCGCTGTCGGTCAAAGCCGGTTTGGCGATGGGACGGAGCGTTACCGCGAGGCCGCCCGTTACCTCCTCCGCCTTATATACGGCGTCGGAGGAAAGCTGGAAGGTGAAGCGAAGGAGCGTATCTCCCTTGAACCGCGTTTGGAAAAAGCCAAACAAAGGCGCAGCGTCCGTCCCGGCAAGCTCGCGCGTGTAATCCCAATAGGAAATGTTTGTAAATTCAACGATGAGGCGGGCGGGGTTTTTGAGCATGTATACGGCGTAGGCGGGCGCGCCCGAAGCGGCGCTTTCGCTCTCGCCGCCCGAAAGGCGGCTGCCCGAAAGGAAGCCGAAGGTGAGGCAAAGATCGTCGCCGTCGAGTGCAAAGCCGAGGCTCTTCACGTTGGCTTCGGCGACTTCGACGCCGCCCGTAAGGCGGTTTGAGGCCTCAAAGCCCTCGTAGCTTATTTGGGGCGCTTCCTCCGCCTTTTGCGCGCAGCCCGCGGCGAGCGCAAGCATCAAAAAAAGGGCCATGACCGCGGCAATTTTCTTTCGCATATCCCGCTCCCGGATCAAAAAAGTGCACTTATAGTTAAAGCAAGTATAGCATATCGCGTGGGAAAAACGTAGCGTAAAGCCCGATTTCATAGAATGTTTCCAAATCCCGAAGAGAATTTCTGTTTGCAGGAGCATGTAACTTTGATATAATCAAATAGATAATCCGCTCTAGGAGGTCTATCGTATGAGATGTAAGGTATGCGGCGCCTACAACGAGGATTACCTCGAGTTTTGCGAAAACTGCGCCGCGCCCCTTGAGCCTGATGCGGCGGCCGGCGGCCCGGCCGGCCTTTCTTCCGCCGGCGAACGGCAGGCAGAGCCCTCGGCATGGGGGTTCGTGCGTTCCCCAAGCTGGCCCAAGCCCGACTTTGACGCGAATACCGTAAGCGCCGAGGATGTCCCCGAGGCGTACCTCAACCGCTTCGAACCACGCCCGGCAAGCGCCGCGGAGCCGCCTAAGCCGGACGCGTTCAAGCAGGATGCACCCAAGCAGGACGAGCCTGCGCAGCCCGCGCCGGTTGCCGCGCCCGCGAGCGCTCCCCGCTTCAACGCCTCCGATCCCTCGCCCCTTCGCCGTGGCGCGCCTGTTTGCGGCCCCGCCGACGAACAGGCGGAGGAAGCGGAGCCTGTCGCCCCCGTGAGGCGCAGAGCAGAACCGAAGCCCCCGAAGGCCGAATCGTTTCCGGATTACGGCTATGCCAACAGCCGCAAGCGCAAATCGCGCATCAGAAAGCCGTTGGTCTACGGCGTGATCGCGGGCGTGCTCGTGATCGTGATCGTGGTTCTCGGCATCTCTCTGCTCGTCAGGGGCTTCGGCGGCGGTTCCGGCGGAGGCGCCAAAAACTCGGGCGCTTTCCTTGGCGGCATTTTCAGCAAGAGCAACATCACGCGCCAGGCGACCATCACGGAGGATAGCACCGATCCGTCCAACAAGCAGTACTACATCACGGTCTACGCCAAAAACGGTTCGCGCCTGCGCTTCACCTCCGGCTCCCTCGTGGTGGACGACGACAGCATGATCATCACCGAGGGCAAAAAGACCATGATTGTGAGCGAGGATATCTTCATCCCCGCCGAGCCTGTGGACGGCGCTACGGTGGAGGTCTACCCCGATATCGTGGTCATCGGCAAGGACGGTACCACGGAGGAAAAGGTGGAGTTTGAAACGCCCATCGTCATCAACCTCCCGAACATCGGCCTCACGCTCACCTCCCCCGTCTCGCCGCTCGAGACCGCGTCGCCGGACGTGGCGGTTTCCGGCACCGTTACCGATAACACCGCCTCCGTGTTCGTAGGCGACAAGCTGCTTACCGTGGACGAGACCGGCAGCTTCACGGGCACCTATACCGTGGGCGCCGAAGGAAAGAGCTCCATCGTGGTGGAGGCGCGCAAGAACGGCTACCAGATCGCGCGGCAGACCGTGGACGTAACCTACACCCCCAATGCCACAACGGGCGGCACCGGCGGCGAAACGGCGCAGAATTTGCCCGCCTCCTCCGGCACCCCCTCGTTCGACTTTGCGGGCGACCAGTCCCGCCGCACCACCGACACGACCCTCACCGTAAAGGGAACCGTGCAGTCCGGCGCGGCGCTGAGCGTATCGGGCGTTGAGCTTTCGGGCCAGGTCACGGTCAACACCGACGGCACCTTCAGCTTTACCGTGAAAATGCCCGAGGTCAGCCTTTATGTGGCGACCGTCACCTCCAACCTTAACGGCACAAGCGGCACGCGCACCATCTACCTCGAGCGCAGCCCCGATAAAGAAACCTATATCAAGGGCGCGTACATCCTCGATTACCAGTATCTCATGGATTCGCCGCGCCACAAGCAGGCCTACGAGGTGGTGGGCAAGGTCACGGAGATCATCCAGTCCTCCCCGTTCGTGATCGCCAAGCTCCAAACCAGCAGCGGCGACGTGCTGTTCTACTACTACAGCGGCATTGCCACCGTGGAGGCGAACGACTCCAAGACCTACAAGGTCTACGGCGACCCTAACGGCAAGGACAGCGAGCTGAACATCCCCATCATTTACGCTTGGTATATCCTGAAGAACTAAGCGCCAAACGGAGCTTCCTTGCGGGCGGGCGTTGAGCCCGCCCGCAGTGTATTGTCAAAGATCCTCTTAGGGGTTCGGGGCCGGAGCCCCGGAGGTTTCCATCCGCCGCCGGCGACGGCCCGCAGGCCTAGTGCCCGTAGGCGTGGCCCGCCTAGGGCCGACATGCGCGGTGGCGGCGGAAAGCCTTGCGTGGCAAGGCTTTCTTTGCAGGAAGTGCCGTGCGCGAGGCACGAGCAGGTACTTCCTGTAATCCTCGAAAAAGTGACGCGTCACCTTTTCGATAATTTAAGGAGCGGCGCATGAAGGTTTGGGGCGTTTTACGCACGGATGGGCGCATCGTGAAGGATGCGCTTTTGGAAACGACGCATCAAAAAAAAGACGAGGTCAAAGACCCCGGCCTTCTCGTAAACGAGCTTTGCCGCACGCTCGACCTTTCGCGGCCGGTGCTTTTGAATAAGCATATCAGCGATTTCGAGCGTTTTTCCCGCGCCGTGTTCAAGCCGGAGGACTTCATGGAGAGCGTAGATTTCGACCGGTTCGAGGTGGAGCTGTTTTTTCAGAAATAAACGCGTTTCTTTCTTCTTCCAGCTTTTCCCATACGCCCTGCGTATGAAAATCATGTATCTGCGCAAGCTAGTGCTACATCTAGCAAAGGAGAAAGAGCATGGATACACTTGCGCTTATACTCGTCATCATCGGCGCGCTCAACTGGGGCCTCATCGGACTTTTCCAGTTTGATCTCGTCGCCGCCATCTTCGGGGGGATGGGCACCGTGCTCGCGCGCGTGGTCTACACCATCGTGGGGCTTGCGGGCATATGGGGCATCTCCATCCTGTTCCGCAGGGACGGTCTGAGGCACGAGCGGGATCGCGATTGATTGAAAAAAAGACGATAGCATCCACACAAAAAAGCGGCCCGCGAGCCGTTTTTTTGTGCTTCGTGTTTTACAAAAACACGTTATTTATTCGCCTCCGCGCGCACGTAGTCGAGCGCGCCCCAAAGCTGCGCGTCGTTTTCCTGATCGAGCTGGCCGATGGGAAGGCCCTTCATATCCGCGGGCAGATCCACAATGATATCGGGCGTGATGCCCACGCCGTGGATGTTTTCACCGCTTGGCGTAAAATACTCCTCGGTGGTGAGCTTGAGCCAGCCGCCGTTAGAATCGAGCGGCATCGTCGTTTGCACGATACCCTTGCCGAAGGTTTTCATGCCCACGATAACGCCCGCGCTGTTGTCCTGTATCGCGCCCGCTAAGATTTCGCTGGCGGAGGCGGAGTTTTCGTTGACCAAAATAGCGAGCGGCACCTTGACCGGCCGCCCTTTGGAGCGGTACACGCGCACATCCGCCGCGTCGTTCCCCTTCAGGCTCACGATGTCGCAATCCCCAAGGAGCATGTCGGCGATCTCCACCACGTCGTCGAGCGAGCCGCCGGGGTTGTTGCGAAGGTCGATCACGAGGGATTTCATGCCGCGCTCGTTGAGGTTTTTGAGCGCCTCCTCAAATTCGTCCACGCAGTTTCCGGTGAACATATCGAGGCGGATATAGCCCGTGCGCTCCTTAAAAAGGGCGTAGCTCACGCGCTTGATGTTTACCGCCGCGCTCGTCACGGGTATTTCGAGCGTCTGCGCGCCGCGAAGAATGCTCAGCGTAACGGTTTCGCCGATCTCCACGTCCACGGCCGCCACGAGCTCGTCGAGCTGCGCGCCTATCATGCTTTGCCCGTTTACAGCGGTGATGATATCCCCCGGCATCACGCCCGCCAAAGCCGCGGGGTTGCCGTCGTACACATCGAGCACGGGCGCGCCTGATTCGTTGGGCTGCCCCACCAAAATGCCGATGCCGTTGTACTCGCCGTTGATACGCGAAAGGTATGCCTCGTATTCCGCGGCGGTATAATACTCCGCATAGCGGTCGTTTAAAGCGGAAAGCATGCCGCGCGCGCCGAATTCCACAAGCTCGTCGTGCGTAACGGCGCTGTGAAGCGCTTCCGCGTCGATCTTTTCCATGATCTCCTTGAGTACCAGCACGTCCTTGAGCTTGCGGTATTCCTCCACGCTCATTACGACCGCGTCCGAAGCGCTGCGGTTCATAACGCCCACGGTGACGCCCGCCGTGACCGCGGCGGTGATGAGGATCACCGCCAGAAAATATAAGGTCGTCCTCAGCCAGGACTTCATAATTTTGCCTCCCGAGCCCGAATGGAAAAAAGGGAACGTTTTTTCGTTCCGTATTATGTATGCACATTGTATCAAGTTTCAGTACAGCCCGTCAAATGAACAATTCTATGCGGCGGGCCATAACAGCAAAGCGGACGCGAATGCGTCCGCTTTATGAGAAATGTATAAATTTACATTATACGAGGTTTTCCGACATTTCGAGGAAATAGCCGCGTAAAAATTCGGGAAGCGTTTCGGGGTTGGCGCTGATGCTGAAAATGATTTTGACGCCGCGTTCCTTCGAGAAGGCTTCGAGCTCCTCGAAAAGGCCGGGGAGCGTTTCCAGCGGGTGACGCACGATCTTACGAAAACCGTCGATGAAGATGTATTCCAAATCAAAGTCCTGAGCCGCAAGCCCCGCTAAAAAGCCGGTAAACTTTTCCGGGCAGTCGATATGGAATTCGGATGCGTCGATGAACCTGATCGCGTTCTTCAGGTCGAACATGTACTTGCTGTCGTGATCGAGGAAAACGATGCTTCCCTTTGCCGATTGCAGCGTTTCGTTCGCCATGCTGATGATGCGCTTGGTTTTACCCGTACCGGTCTCGCCCACGATTACGCGTATCAAGAGAAACCCCTCCCTTACTTTTGTTAACTCTATTATAACCTCTGTGCCGCGGCAAGAGCAACCGTTATTTCATGCCTGCGGCATGTCAAAAAAGTGACGTAGTCACTTTTTTGACAATTACAGGACCCGCCTGTGCGTCCCGCATACCCTTCGGTCACTACAGATGTTACCTTCGGTAACTAAACAAGGTTGCGGCCAGCGATTCCTGCAAAGAAAGCCTTGCAAAGCAAGGCTTCTCGCTCGCGCCGCACATATCGCCGCTCGCGAACTTAGCTTCCGGGGGCTTCGGTCCCCGAACCCCCCTGGGGTTTTGGGGCAGCCTGCGGCAAAAACGCTTGCCGCGTTGCGGCGCACACGATCGCCTGTTATAATAAAAAAGCACTTCCTGCCGATTGCGGCAGGCTTAAAGTAAGGGGAAGCATGAAGAGAATACTCGGCTGTATCCGCCGCGCCGACGAGCGCTACAACATGATACATCCCGGCGACAAGGTATGCGTGGGCGTTTCCGGGGGCAAGGACAGCCTCCTTTTGATGTACGGTCTCAAGCTCTATGCCGCGTTCTCCAAAACGCCCTTCGACGTATGCGCGGTGATGCTCGACCTCGGCCTCACGAAGGAGGACCATGCGCCCGTTGAGAACTTCGCGCGCAAAATAGGCGTCCCCTTCGACATTCTCCGCACCGACATCGGCGAGGTGGTGTTTAACGCGCGCGCGGAAAAGCACCCCTGCGCGCTATGCGCGAAGCTACGGCGCGGCGCGCTCAACGACGCCGCAAGGGAACGCGGCTGCAACCTCGTGGCGCTCGGCCACAACCGCGACGACGTGCTCGAGACCTTTTTTATGAGCCTTCTCTACGAAAGCCGCCTTAACACCTTCGGGCCCGTCACGTACCTGAGCCGTAGCGGCGTTACCGTGATACGCCCGCTCGTGTTTTTGCCCGAAAAATACGCGCTCAGCGCCGCGCGGCGGCTCGAGGTGCCCGTGTGCAAGCCCAACTGCCCCGTCGCGGGCAAGACCAAGCGCGAGGAGATGAAGGATGTGCTTCGCTACTTCACTTCCCTTTTGCCCGACGCGCCGGAGCGCATCATGACCGCCATTTCCGAAACGGGAAAATACGGCATGTGGGATAGATTAAGCCTGCCGCCGCGCGGCGAGGCGCGGGAGGCGGAAGCGCCATGAAGGGACTTCTCCCCGCCCTCGGCCTTTATGCGCTCGTTATGAACCTTTTCGGCTTCGCGCTGATGGGGTTCGATAAATCCCGCGCGCAAAAAAACGCGCGCAGGCTACGCGAGCGCGCGCTTTTTTTATGCGCTTTCCTCGGCGGCGCTTTGGGGAGCCTCCTGGGCATGTACGCCTTCCGCCACAAAACGCGGAAGAGCGCGTTCCGCTTCGGCATGCCCGCGATTTTTATCTTGCAGCTTGCGGCCTTAGTCGCGGCGCTTTATTATTTGTGAGCCGTTTTCGCCCAGAGCGGAAACGTAAGCGGCCATAGCACCCCGGCCGTGACGACCACCAGAAAATACCTTAAGCCGTGCGCGATGTCCGCGCCGCCGAACAGGGCGAGAAGCGGGGCCTTGAGCACCGCACGCAGCCCCGCCAGCAGGCCGACGCCGATCGCGAACTTCAACACCTGCGCCCACCACGCGGCGCGCACCTCGTAGCGGAGCCAGCGCCTATCGACGAGCCACGAAACGATAAGCCCCAGCACGGCGCCCAGCACCGTGTAAGCGGTCTTTACACCCTCCAAATCGAACTGCTCCACGTTGCGCTCCGTTTTAGGCGCAAGCAGCGCGTAAAGGAGCAAAACGAGCGAAGTTACCAAAAGCGCAAAGCCCACGCCCGCGCTCACATGCCTTTTGCCGCGATCCTCCCGTTTGAACAAATAGGCGAACAGCATCACCGTGAGGAGCCCCGTGCCGAGGGAAACGCCCACGTCGAGCGGCGTATGCACGCCTAAATACATCCTTGAAAAGCCCGTGAGCAAGATCAAAAGCACGCATATTATGGTGACGGCGCTTTTCTTAAGCCAAACGGCCACGCCGCCGAACAGCGTGGAGGCGCTTTGCGTGTGCCCGCTGGGGAACGAATACCCCGTGGCCCCCGGCAACGCCGCATCGACAGGCCTTAAGGACGCGTCGAGCACCCACGGGCGGGGTATCAGAAAGATCGCCTTGAGAAGCTGGTTGAGGATGGAGCCCATCAGCCCCATGGCGAACAGCCGGTAGCCCCACTTTTTATCCACACACCAAAGCACGGCCATTACGACCGCCATGAAGATAAGCTCGTCGCCCAGATAGGTAATAAGAGCGAACACCTGCGCGAAAAAAGGCGTACGCACCTCCTGCAGCATCCTTAAAAACTCCATATGACCCCTTTCCGGGCTTCCGCGCGCCGCGGCCGGCCCCGCATATTTCAATTGGACGTAAGGCGCGGTAAACTAAGCGCCCTTTAGTCTTATCGTACCACAACCGGCGCGGCCCGAGAACCCGCAAGGGATAAAATTTAGGCCGCGGCGCACCTAAAAAGGCACGGTGCGGCGGAAAAAGGGGCTTCGGCATATTATGCCTTAGGTGATTGCTTTGGATCCGTGCGAGATGAACGTCCTTATCGCGACCCTGACCAATTATTTTTATTGCAGCCTCTCCCGGGAGGATTTTGTCTGCCTGAGCATTTTTCTGCGCGAGCTCAGCAGAATGATGGTCGCCACTTCGGTATTCGAGGAGCTTTGCCCCGGGGAGAAGAGCTGACCCGCGGCGGCTTCCTTTCTCACGCTTTCACGCATTGCCTTTCATAGACATACTGTGTACTGTAACAGCTTCTTGCTTTGCAAATAAACCAAAGGGAGTGAATACCATGCGCTCATGTTGGCCCTTCTTTTTTCTAGGCAATGCCGGCTCCGGGAACAGGCGCTGCAACCGCCGCTGCCGTAACCGGTGCCGCCGCAACTGCCGCTGCCGCAGATGCTGGCGTTAAAAAACCGGCTCCCCCGCCCGCCCTTAACAAGGCGGCCCTCCACGGCCGGCGTACGGCCGCTCTCCTCAAGAAATGCCGATGTCCCGCGGGGTTTCCCGCGGGACATATATTTTTCAAACAAGTGACATACGTCACTTGTTCGAGGATTACAGAAAGTACCTGCAAGGTTCGAAGGCCGAGTGGCCAAGGTGTCTCCCGCTGGGGGCTTCGTACCTCGTACCCTACGGGCACTACGGATGTCGCCTTCAGCGACAATTAAGGTTGCGGTCGGTACTTCCTGCAAGGAAAGCCTTACGCAGTAAGGCTTTCCGCCGCCGCACATGTCGCCGGCGGCGGATTAGAGCCTCCGCGGGGCGGGGCCGAGCGCTGCCAGTGGCAGAAGAAGCGAGGCGGAAGCCCAGTAAGCAAAGGAATAACGCGACCATACGGGAGCGGAACGACTATTGCGAACTGCGAGCGGCCCCCGAACCCCCAAAAGCTTTAAGCTCTCTTGTTTAAATAAAGTTGGAAACGACGGTCCACACGCCCATGCACGCGATAAAAACAAAGACCCATGTTTTAACGCGCGATAGGTTCGCATGCTTGTAAAGAACGGCCTGCCCGAGCCACAGCCCAAGCAGCAGCCCGCCGGAGGCGGCAAGCGACCACAGGAGCACCTGCGAGGTCACAAGCCCGTTGAAGGTGCGAACGCCCACGGCATAGGTATTGGTCACAAAAAAGAAGAATTGCAGGGTGCCTATGTATTCCTCTTTCGTGTCGAGCGTGCTAAGGCAATAGAGCGCCGCGGGCGGCGCGCTCACGGCAAACAGCCCGCCGAACACGCCGGAAAGAAGCCCTGCGGCCATGCCCGCCGCGGGCGTGGCCGGTATGCGTATTTTATCGGCGCGAAACAGATAGTAAAGGCCCAGCAGCACCAGAAAAAGGCCGAAAATGACGCTCAAAATGAGCTTTGGCGCACCGGCCGACCATGCGACGGCAAACGGCATGACCACGAAGTAGATAAGGATGGGCCACAGCACATGCTTTGGCCGCGCGGCTTTACGGTGCCGAAATAACATCACGGCCGACGCGAGCAGCGATAGGACCGCGCATACCGTGGACGCGACCGGCATGCTCGGCAAAAACGCGGGAAAGAACACCATCACGATCGTGGCATAGCCAAAACCTATAGCCGCCTGCAAGAACCCGCCCGCAAAAGAAACCAGCACCAGCCAGGTATAGACCATTTCCATGAAGATAGGTTCCCTTCGACAAAAGCTAGGGCAAAGCGGCCCTGCTTATTTTACGGTACCCGCCTAAAAAAAGCAACACGCCGGGAAAGCCGCCAAAACGCCTCTCTTCCCCCCCGCGCAAAAAGGTGATTTACGCGCCGAAGCGGGTTCGCTTTTCCGATATGCAGGTATGCGGTTATCTACAAATAAAAGGCAGACCGGCTCGCGAAAGGCCCCATCCCCCGCGCCGTTTCAGCCATTCACACTTCGGCGGCGATGCTAATAATATATATATGTAATCCCTAAACAAAGGAGGTTATAGAAATGTGGAATTACGGTAATTCATGCAACAGCCAAAGCCAATGCTGCATCCCCTATTGGTATCCGTGGCAATACGCAACGCAGGCGCAAGCGCAGGAGCAGGAGCAGGCTCAGCTTCAGGCGCAGGCCCAAGGTCAGGATCAGGATCAGAACCTGAGAACCATCATCAAGGACATTGGAAACAGCAATGTGAATATCACGGTGGATAACGAGAATATCCTCGTAGCCGTGCTTGTGCTGGTAGACGTACTTTTGGGCGGCGGCTTGGACGCAAGCGCTCTTCAAACCTATTTAGAGCACCGCGGCAACGCAGCGGATAGCGCCCACTAAAGCGTTTATAGCTATACCCTTCACGCCCGGTGGATTCACCGGGCGTTTTTATTCCGTAATCGGCGCGTTATTTCCTTTCAAAGCAACATATTTTCTTAGGGTATCCACATGCATAGGATAAATCAGCTCGGGATTGTCGTTCAGCAAGGCTTTCGTTTCTTCCACAGAAATCCATCTGTAATTCTTTGCTTCATCCGAAAAAGGCAGCAACTCGCCTTCCACATGGCAAATAAATACAAAAACCATAATAGGATAGCTGCCCTCTATGTTTTGCGAGCACGAGAAAGGAGTGAAGTTGATGACCTTGTAGGAATGCCCTTCGTAAACAGACGATAGATTTTCGCCCAATATCTCCGTTACATGCAAGCCCGTTTCCTCTTTTATCTCCCTTTTCAGCGTATCGAAAATACACTCGAACGCCCGTATTTTTCCGGCCGGAATTTCCAAAAGGCCGGTTTCGCCGGGTGTGCCGGGTTTGCATCTTTCCTGCAACAAGATATGTTCGGCACCGTCCATCTTTTTTACAAGTATGCCCCCGGCACCGGGTATGGAAAATTGCTCGGGCGGTTGGCGGTTTTGAAAACGATCCAGCCCCTCTAGCGCTATTGGAAAAACCGTATTTGTATATTCCGGATACGTCAATTCATCGGGAAGGCCGTCCAGCAAACATATACGCTCCATTTCGCTTGGCGGGATTTCTCCCAAGGTATGGATATTTGCAAAAAACACCTGTCCGGCGGCATCTATCTTAACACCGCCAAATTTCCCCCGCGCCCGATAATCGCAAAGGGGTTCCATATCAAAAGAGATGGCCCCCGTTTCTTCATACAATTCTCTTTTTGCCGCTTCCAACGGGGTTTCCCCATGCTCTATATGGCCGCCGGGAGCCTCCCACGACGTTCTTTCTTTATGCTTGCAGAAAACCCATTTCCCCCTGTGCCACGCAAAAATATCCGCATACCCGTAATTCTTCAATGTGCCGAAATCATAGGCCGTACATTCCAAAGGATCATGCCTCCTATTCATTTGTAATTTGCAGTTGAAAAAAGCATTGCACAAGCAATGCTTTTTTCTGGCGGAGAGAGAGAGATTCGAACTCTCGGTGCCTTTAAGGGGCACACACGATTTCCAGTCCGCCAAAATGCCTAAAATCGGAACTTTTCTTCTCATATCTCTTTATATCTTACTGTGGGAATCCCTTTAAACAGGGACTTTTCCGCAAATCGTTTTATATCACCTTTCTTGTGTGTTTGCCACACGATTATGGCTCGTGCACTTTCGATTATCGTTCCGGCTCATCCTTTCTTTTCACAATTGCCTGATGATAGCTTTTCAGGATTTCCGCCTTGCGAGTATTTCGAACATCAGCATAATGCCTTGCCCTCGCCTGCGTTATAGGTAACCCGCACAACGCAGCCGTTCACCTCGTCGTAATATTCAACGTTCCAATCATCGTCAAACTTGCCCCATTCCGGCCTGTGGATGGCAATCGACATATACTCCAACTCCTTATCCCCGTTCAGGGGCGCATAATATTCGGCAAGTAGCCTGCGCTACGTGGCGGTGAGCGTTACAGCATCTCCGCTCTCTCAAATAAATCGAACGTTCCACGCAACTCCGCACGGCGCTTGACTGGGCATGATAAACGGTATCCTTTGCCCGAAAATCCTGTATCGCGTCGTTACATGCTTTAAAAAGCAAGTCTTGGAACCGGCCATTGCTATTTTCCATTCAAACCACCCCTCCCTAATGCTTTCCGCATGTTAGCTTGGCTTGCTATGGAATGCAAGTCAAACATACAATATTGCGCATCAAGATGCCCCCTGACGCCCCAAAGGGCTGGGGCAGCCTTTTGTATTTATCAAAAAATGGAGGACTCAAGCATCAACGGCATCCCCAAACCTCTGAAGGTCGAAAGGTACAAGGCTTCATATCCGCCCGGAACGCGTATCAAACTGCTGCACATGGATGATTCGCACGCACCCATCAGCTACCCAATTCTGGCGACCATGCGGCCGGTTATGCCCCGTTTCTCACCCGCTTCTTTGACGGTCAGGCAATCCATGCGCATATCTCCGGATAGTTTTTAAAACCATGTCACGGTTCGCCATACCTTTCAGTAATTTGGAATATACCGTGGCGTTTCATTGCGGTGCGGAACCTGCCCGTCCGTGCCCCCGCAGAAACGTCTCCCCCGTTCCGCAGCCGTTACGGCGCGGCTCACCCCGCTGAAAAACGCAAAAACGGGGCTGCATCAGGATTAAAACCTAAAACAGCCCCGTTTCGTCCGCTTTGGCTAATACAGGGTATCCTCCCGCCCGCAAGCGGCGTCCACCGGCGATGTGCCCTTGAAGGCGCTGCGTCCCATCAGCTTTTCAAAAACGGCATCGATTACAAAGGGGGTGTTGGTGTAGGCATTTACGAATGTTTTTGCCATGGGTATATCCAGCAGGTGGTAGGGATTGGCCAAGCTCACGAACAGAATCGGCAGTTCGGCGGCAAACCACGGCGCGTCGTTGCCCATCCCCATCAAGCCTTGCCACTGCAGGCGTATCACCACGTTGTTGCTGGCGGTTTCATAGTTGGCAACGTAGAGGATGAGGTCATAGCGGCCTTTAAAATCCTCCACCTTCTCAAATATTTCGCGCATCAGCTCGAGCGCGTGCGCATCGTCGCTCTGCCCTAAGAAGGCGGCCATCACATCGGCGTTGACATCGCGGTTACGCACCTCCACAGCAAAGCCCTCGGCCTCGAGCTTGCGCTTGAAGGCCTGTTTCAGGGGCGTATCCACAGCGCCGCCGGGCTCCAGCACGTTTAGGTACACGCGCTTGGTTTTGGCGGCGGAGAGGGGCAGCAGGCCTTGGGTATCCTTGACCAGCGTCACGGCCTTATCGGCACAGGCGCGCGCCTTGGCGAGGTGCGATTCATCACCCAGTACGGCAAGCGCTTCGGGAGGCGGTACGAGCACGCCCGCGGCACGCTTTTGGGGAAGCCCGAGCGAGGCTTTCAGCGCCAAAATGCGCGTGACCGCCTGGTCAAGCCGCTTTCCGTCGAATACGCCTTCGCGGTAACCCGCGAGCATATAGCCGTAGTCCTCCTCCAAGCTCTTGTTGAACAGGAACATGTCCGCGCCGCAGGCGATGGTCAGCGGTACGGCTTTCGCTCGCTCTTTCGCGACGGTGAAGCCGATCATGGTCGTGGCGTCGGTAACGATCAGCCCGTTGAAGCCCAATTTGTCGCGCAAGAGCCCCGTCATCAATTCCTTCGAGAGCGTTGCGGGTACCGTGCGGTTTTCATAAACGGCGGGGTCGTACGAGAGCGCCTTTTGATAGGCGGGCTGCGCGATATGCCCCACCATCACCGTCTTGGCGCCTTGGTCGATCAGCGCCTTGTATACCTTGCCGTAGGTGGCGTCCCACTGCTCGCAGGACAGCGTGTTGACGCTGGTGACCAAGTGCTGGTCGCGCTCATCCACGCCGTCGCCGGGGAAGTGTTTGATGGACACCGCAACGCCCTCCTCGTCAGCGGCACGCAAATAGCCGCCGGCCATGCGGATCACGCGCTGCGGGTCGCTGCCGAAGGTGCGCAGGTTGGTGATGGGGTTTCGAAAGTTCATATCGATATCCACGATGGGCGCAAACGCCCAGTTCAACCCCAGCGCCGCGCCCTCACGGCAGGCGATCTTGCCCAGCCAATAGCCCATTTCATCATCGTCGGTAGCGGCAACGCCCATGGGCTTTGCGAAATTGGTTCCCGTCAGCGCAGCCCCGTTGCCGCCCGACTCCAAATTCGCGGCCAGCAGCATGGGGATCTTTGCGCAGTTTTGAAGCAGGCGATGCACGTGCTGTACGTTTTGCGCTTCGCCCGGCCGGTACATGATGCCGCCAACACCGATCTGCTCGGCCAGCTTGCGCAGCACATCCTCATCGCCGCTTGCCCCGAGGGGGCAGAAAAGCTGGCCGATCTTCTCCTCCTCCGTCATGGAGGCAAGCGTGGCCTTCACCCATTCTATGGACGCATCGTCCAGAAAAAAAGGGGTTGCCCGCAAGTCCGGATTCTTCATGCCGCTTCCTCCAATTTCCCGCCCTTTCTGTAAACGATGCCGCGGATGGCCTCAAACAGCAGCAGCGACAGCAATACGCCCATCGTGACGTCGCTTGCGAAATGCGCGCCCATCATGACGCGGCTGACGCATACGGCCAATACCCAAAGCAGGACGATGCCCTTGAGAATCCGCTCCTTTCCCGCAAAGCCGGGGAGGAACGTGGGGAGCAGGCATAAAAGGATGCTGCCGGCCGCGTTCATGGCGTGCCCGGAGGGGAAGGACGCATAGGCGTTGTCGAACCCGCTGTGCGGCGTAATAACATACCACCGCGTGAACTGCACCAGCGGGTCGGTCATTTCGCGCATGCGCAGGCGGCTCCAAACTCCTTTTGTCACATTCATCACCACGATCACCGCGATGAAATAAACGATGGCAGTCCACGCAAACTTGGCGGCCCGGCGGGATTTCTCCCCGGGCACGCGCCGCGCCGCATAGATCGCCGCGCCAAGAAGCGCCAGCGCGATGACGGCAGCGATCCACGGCGGCACGCCCGCGTTTTGCTCGTGCAGATAGTTGTAGGTCATGAAGCCTCCCATGGCCGCAAAAAGCGCCGACAGCACCCCGAAGAGCGCGCCCGTCAGGATGGACGCAGCCTTGCTCTTTTTGCTGCGGGAGCGGAAAAGCAGCACCCACGCGAACACCGCGAAAAACGTGAAGGGGAGCTCGCCGACCACCTCCATGATGCGGGCAAAGAGGTTTTTCGTATAAAGCGCCGTAGAGATCGCCAAGTCGGTAAAGGTGAACACCGTCATCAGCGCGATGAGGATGAGCAACAGCGCGATCCTTTCTTTGTTTTTCATAATTAAGACCCCATCGTTCTTCCTGCGGAGAGATCCGCCATCACCTTGGGATAGATCTTATCGAGCTTATAGAGCAGATAGATCAGCGGCATCAGCGCGAGGAAGGGAAGCGGAACGATCAGGTAGATCGTCTTGATGGCTTGCATGGCGGACTCGTTTTGCACGGCCAGCAGACCATTGTAACCGGCCGCGCCCAGCGCGGCCATAGCCACCGCGCCGCCCACGCCCGCGCCTACCTTCGCGCCGAATGTGGTGGTGGAATAGAGCATGCCCTCCACGCGTATCCCTGTTTTCCATTGGCCGTATTCGATGGTATCCGCGATCATCGCAAACATCGTTCCCATGGCGGTGGCGCTGCCCACGCCCTTGATCACCGAGCACAGCATCAGCCAGTTGAACGATGCGGGATCGATAAGGGCCATCGCCTGCCCCACGAGGGAAATGACCGCGCCCAGCAGCGCCACATTGCGCTTGCCGTACTTTTTGATGAACACCGTCATCACGGGCATTACGACCAGCGCCACGAGTATGCCCGCCGCCGACAAGAAGCCGAAGTAGGATTCGTCGCCCAGCACATATTTGGCGTAATAGGTGCCTACGGACATGCTGGTCGCCAGACCGAGCACCAACACCACCCATACGGCCACCAAGAGCAGCCATTGGTCGTTTTTGAGGCAGAGCTTCAGGCTTTTTAGGAAGCCGATATTCTCCGAGGGCACGTCCACGCGCTCCTTGGTGTTATAGAAGCACAGCAGAAACAGCAGCGCCGCCAGCACGCCGTAAACGCACGAAACGATGACCCACGCGCTTTGGCTTGAAGTTCCCGCCGCGCCGCCCATGGCTTTCACGAACGGCAGCGTCAGCGCGTTGATCGCCAAAGAGCCGATCTGCGCCATGAACATGCGGAACACGTTGATGATCATGCGCTGATTCTGGTCGCGCGACAAGCGCGCGGTAAGCGCGCCGTAGGGGATGTTGATCGCCGTATAAAGTATGGTGGTCACCAGGTTGTAGGTAATGGCGATGTAGATGTACTTGCCCACGTCCCCCATGTTGGGTACGACAAAGACCAGTACCGTGGAAATGGCGATGGGGATCGCCAGCCACAGCATCCACGGACGCGCCTTGCCATGCCTGGAGCGTGTTTTGTCCATGATATAGCCCATAAGGATGTCGCTGACCCCGTCAAGCAGGCGGGAAACCAGCAAGATCATGCCGATGATACTCGCATTGAGCCCCAAGGCGTCGGTATAGAAAAATGTCGCGAATGTGCTCGTAAGCACCAAAACGAGGTTGCTCGCCAGATCGCCGCCGCCATAGAAAAACTTTTCGCGGAAGCCAATCTTTTCTGTCAGGCTGCCTTCCGGGGCCGCCGCCCGGCGTGTTTTGACACTTGTTTTTTCCATACATACCCTCCTCGATTTGTTGTTAAGATGAGATCAACAGGAACTGCCCGGAGCCACAGGATTTTCGCTCTCCCCGCCTTAAGAAAATTGTACAAAACGGCATTGAAAGTATATTGCAAAATCATCTTATTTTTTATACAATTCTTAGCACGGAGGTAATCTTTGATGAAAGAATACCCGCATTACCTGTTCAAGAGTTTTGCCAAAACGACCGGCCTGTGCGTGCGCCTATACCAAGACCGCCAACTCGTCTACCATTATTCTCCCACGCACATGCTGCCCGATCCTGTGAAAGCGCAGCTTGCGGCGCTGTTCTCCGACCGCCGCCGCGCGGGCGTGCTGCTGACCCCACTGTACCAGTATTACGGCTATGCGCAGCTCGACCATGACAGCATGCTGGTCGTCGGGCCGACCGCCGTGCTCAAAGAGGACGACGTCGAAATGGAATCTTTAACTTTTCTTCTGGGGGTGCCGACGGAGGAAAAGGAACTGTACCGGCGCTCTTTATGCTGCGCGCCTCAGGTTTCCGCCGAGCAGCTTGCGTGGATGCTGTCGTTTTTTATCACGGCGCTTGACGGGCAGGTTTTTGGCGTGGAGCAGGTCCACATCCAAACCGATTCGGGGCGGCCGGAGCGCGCGATCGCGCAAGCGTATACGGCGCAAGCTTTTGACGCCTATGAAGACTCCGTTTTAAACGAGGAGGTGCTCCGCAGCTATCGTTTTGAATGCCTTGCCAACCATTACATAACGAACGGCCAGGTGGAGCAGCTTCACGACCTTCTGGAAAAGTCGTCTGCGACGAAGGCCGGCGCCATGGCCAAAGATGTATTACGCCAGCATAAAAACATGTTCATCTGCGCAGCCGCAACCTTCTCGCGCGCCGCCATCGGCGGCGGGCTGGAGCCGCAGGCAGCCTTCAAGCTGTCCGATCTGTACATTCAAAAGTGCGAGCTGCTACGCGAGCCTAGCGCCGTCATGACACTGATACCCGAGATGGCGCTGGATTTTGCCGCCAGAGTGCGCGTGCTCAATTATGGCAGCGCCCTGGATTCTAAACTGTTCGAAGATTGCGCGCTGTACGTTAAGCAACACCTGTTCAGCCGCATACTCGTAAAGGATATGGCCGAGCGATTGCGTATGTCCAGCACGTATCTCAGTACTCGCTTCCACGCCGTCACCGGCAAAACGCTTTCCCAATTCATCTTGGAGCAGAAGATCAACGAAGCCAAGCAGCTGCTGCGTTACGCCGATAAGAGCATGGCGGACATTGCGATGCATTTGGCTTTTTCCTCGCAAAGCCATTTCCAAAACGCATTCAAAAAACAGGTCGCCATGACGCCGCTGGAATACCGCAGGCAGTTGAATTGAACCAAAACGGCGAGGGTCCGCATACTTAGCCTGATGAAGCGGAGCGTGCGGCATTTTTACAAAAGCCCTCATCCCGCCGGAGGCAGGAAGGGGGCTTTCGATTTTTCCGGGGACGTGACGCGCTTTGGGAAAACGTCCAAAGCAAAAGGAGGCGGGTATGGAACTTGGCGGACTTTGTGCGAGCTTTTCCCACGCGCATAGCGGCATCGTACCGCCGGAGCAAAGCCCCAAGGCCGGCGGCTTTGTTTTAGCTTATGCTTTTTTTGCTTACTGCGCTTCCTGCATGAAGCGCGCAATTTCCTCCATGCAATCCTCCGCTTGCGGGGCAACGCCGATTTGGTCGGCAAACCCATGCCCCATACCGCGGTAAACGACGACCCGGACCTGCCGTCCCGCGTCAAGCAGGCTTTGCGCATAGGCAAAGTTATCGAACACAAGAAA
>JAJFTZ010000001.1 GCA_021372675.1 Eubacteriales bacterium | reverse complement strand
ATCCGCCTATGTTTATGAGAATGTAAACACATACTGGCGGGCGTGGGGTTCCTCCGCCGCAAAGATATTCACCAAGAAAGGTGTCCTTTCTTTTACGGATTGGGCTGTTGAATGGTGCGTATGCGGTCTTTCCCGCATGTATTACACCTTGCGGGAACAAGACATTACCTCGAAATGCGGGGCGCTGGAATACATGCTGGATAAATTGCCGCAAGAATATCAAGGTATTTTGAAAGAAGCGAAAGCCATCAGGCTGCGAAGCGGGCAAAAGTTGTTCTCGTCAAGAGCGGATAGGCGCAGGAACATGCTAAAATATGTGGATCATGTTATCGACCTGTGTCAGCATTAGTATAAATCCATAGCTCCCTATAAAATTACCGCTAAGGCGGGCCGTTTTTACAAACGGCCCTCTTTTTTTATCGGTTGTTACCATGCTATAATGAACGGAACGAAGGGGGGCTGCCTATGAAGCTGTACATGAAACAAAAGGTGTTTTCTTGGGCGGATCGGTTCACCGTAAAGGATGCGTTCGGCAACGACTGCTACTATGTGCAGGGTAAGCTGTTTTCGTGGGGCAAGCAGCTTTTCGTGTACGACGCCGCTTCGGGCGCCGAGGCCGCCTTCATCAAACAGAAGGTTTTTAGCTTTCTGCCGCGCTACGAGGTGTACGTGGGCGGCGCGCAGGTGCTCGAGATTGTGAAGGAGTTTACCTTCCTCAGGCCGCGCTACACCATCAGCGGCAAAAACTGGGACGTGCAGGGGGATTTTTTCGCCCACGAATACAGCGTTACCCAAAACGGCGCGCCGGTTGTGGCCATTGCCAAGGAATGGCTCTCGTGGGGAGATACCTACGCCATCGATATCGCGAGCCCCGCGGACGAGATCGCCGCGCTCGCGACGGTGCTCGCCATCGACTGCGCCGTAGCCCAGCAGAACAACTAGGCGCATCGCAAACAGCAAACGAAGGCCCGAAAGCGCAGCTTTCGGGCCTTGTCTATGCGTTTCGGCTCAACTGAACTGCGCCGCATACAGGTCATAGTAAAGGCCCTTTTTCGCGAGCAGCTCCTCGTGGCTGCCGCGTTCGGCGATCTTCCCGCCGCTTAATACGAGAATGATGTCCGCATTTTGGATGGTGGAAAGCCTGTGCGCAATGATGAAGCAGGTCTTTCCGCGCATGAGCTTTCGCATGGCGGACTGTATCTGCATTTCGGTGCGCGTATCCACGTTGGAGGTCGCCTCGTCGAGGATGAGTATTTTCGAGCGCGGGAGCATGGCGCGGGCGATGGTCAAAAGCTGCTTTTGTCCCTGCGAGATATTTAACCCCTCGTCGTTTAAAATCGTGTCGTAGCCCTGCGGCAGCTGCATGATGAAGTTGTGTATCTTGGCCGCCTTCGCCGCGGCTACGACCTCCTCGCGTGTGGCGTCCTTTTTGCCGTAGGCGATGTTTTCGTATACCGTGCCCTGAAAGAGCCATGTGTCCTGCAGCACCATGGCGTAGGAAAGGCGGAGGCTTTCGCGGGTGACGGAGCGTATCTCGCGGCCGTCTATGGAGATAAAGCCCGCGCTGGGGTCGTAAAAGCGCATCAAAAGGTTGATGATGGTGGTTTTGCCCGCGCCCGTGGGGCCAACGATGGCCACCATCTTGCCCGCGAGCGCGTCGATGTTCAAGTCCTCCACGATAAGCCTCTCGCTCGAATAGCCGAAGTCCACATGCTCTACCTCCACATGGCCCTCAACGTCAGTTAGCGGCTGCGCGTTTTCGGCGTCGGCCGGCTCGAGCGGCGCGTCGATGATGCGGAACACCCTTTCCGCCGCTGCGAAGGCGGATTGCAGCTCGCCCAAAATATTGGCCGCCTCGTTGATGGGGCCGGAGAACTTGCGCGAATAGAGCACGAAGCTTGAGAGGTTGCCCAGGGTGAGGCTGCCGTAAAGGTACATAATCGCCCCGAACACGCTGATGAGCGCGAGCGAGAGGTTGTTGATGAGGTTGACGCACGGGCCGTTGATGCTGCCGTAATAATCGGCGTTATAGTAGGCGTTTACGGCCTCGCGGTTCTTTTCGTCGAACCGCTCGAGCATGACCTCCTGGCGGTTGTAGGCGGTTATGGTCTTTTGCCCCGTAAGGCTTTCTTCCACATAGCCGTTAAGCTCGCCCAGCTTCGCCGAGCGCGCCTTGAAAAGCGGACGAATCTTCCCCGTGATGTACTTCGTGAGGATAAACGAAAGGGGAACGGTCACCACGAACACCAAGAGGAGGATGGGGGATATCTGCACCATCATCACAAGCGAGCCTATCACCGTGACGGCGCTCGCCAGGATTTGTAAAAGGTCGGTGGAGAGCGAGGCGTTCACGGTGTCGATATCGTAGGTGATGTGGCTTATGATCTCGCCGGTCTGGTGCGTATCGAAATAGCTCACGGGCATGTCCGTAAGGCGGTTGAACACGTCGCTTCGCATCTTTGCCACCACCTTTTGGCTCAGGTCTATCATCATCCGGGAGAGGATGTAGGCTAAGCCCGAGGACGCGATATAAAATGCGATCATGAGCGCGCAGTTGTAGAACACGCCCGCAAAATCCACCTTGCCTTTTTCGATGCCGATGGCGTCTATGGCGTAGCCCGAGAGCAGCGGCCCCACGAGCGCGAAAAGGTTGCTCGCGAGCATCAGCAAAAACGCGAGCAGCACCTGCCATTTGTAACGGTAGAGGTAGCCCCACAGGCGGCGCAGTACCTTTTGGGGGTCCGCCGCCTTATCTACGGCCTTCGTATAATTAGGCCCGCTGTTCGGTCCGGCCAACGGCATATCCCCCCATCTGCGAAATGCTGATCTCGCGGTAGCTCACGCAGGTTTCCATAAGCTCCTCGTGCGTGCCGTAGCCCGCCTCCTTGCCGTCCTCGAGCACGAGGATGCGCTCGGCGTGGCGGATGGAGCTGACGCGCTGCGCCACGATGATCTTGGTGCTGTGGGAAAGCTCCTCGCGCAGGGCTTTTCGCAAAAGCGCGTCGGTCTTATAGTCGAGCGCGCTCGATGAATCGTCGAGGATTAAGATTTCAGGCTTCTTCGCCACGGCCCGCGCGATGAGAAGCCTCTGTTTCTGCCCGCCCGAAAGGTTGGCGCTCTTAATGGAAAGCGCATGATCGAGCCTTTTTGGCAGGGAATCCACGAACTCCTTGGCCTGCGCCGTTTCCACGGCGCGTTCTATGTCATCTTTTGACAGGCCGCGCCCGAAGCTGATGTTTTCGGCGATCGAATCCGCAAAGAGGATGTCGTCTTGGAACACCACGCCGAATTTGGAGCGAAGCTCCTTGAGCGGATAGGTATTGATCTCCCTGCCGTCGATGCGTATGCTGCCCGCGTCGGGGTCGTAAAGGCGCATCAAAAGGCGGAGTACGGTAGACTTGCCGCTCCCCGTCGCGCCGATGATGCCGAGCGTTTCACCGCGTTTGAGGCGAAAGCCGATGTTTTCTATGCTCGGCTCGCGTTTGTGGTAGGAAAACGTTACGTTTTCAAAGGCGATATGCCAAGGCTCCTTCGCGGGCTTTGCGCTTTCCAAGGAAATACCCAGGTCCTCCGGCGCGTCGAGCACCTTCACGATGCGAAGCGCCGAGGCGAAGCTGCGGTTGTAAATAACGAACATGCGCGTGATGGAGAGCATGGCGGTTAAAATGATGGTGAAGTACGAGAGGAACGCAATGATTTTGCCCGGCTGCGTAAGCCCCGCGTTCACACGGTACGCGCCTACCACGATTACGGGGACGAGCGCGAGGTTCAATAAAAGGTTCATCAAGGGGCTTGTGAGCGCTACGGTTTTCGCCGCGGCCTTCTCGTTTGCCACCACCTCGCCGCTCACCTCGGAAAACCTCGCTTTCTCATAGCGCGTCTGCGAGAGCGCCTTGATGATGCGTATGCCGGTGGTGTTTTCGCGCACGGTGCGCGTCAGCTTATCGACCGACTGCTGTAGCGCCGTATACAGCGGAATACTTTTTTTGGATACCACGTACACGATGAGCGCCACAAACGGCAAAATCGCCACGAGGATGAGCGAAAGCATGGGCTCGAGCGTCATCGTCACGAGGATGCCGCCAAGGAGCAGAATGGGCGCGCGCACGCCGAGGCGCTGCATCATGCCGAACATCTGGTGCAGGTTATAGGTGTCGCTTGTGAGGCGCGACTCGAGCGAGGGGATGGAAAAACCGTCCGCCTGCGCGCAGGAGAGGTAGGATATCCTGTCGTACAGGTCGTGGCGTATGCGCTCGGTGGTATCGCGCGCCACGCGCGAGGCCATGCGGTTGGCGATGATATTGGTAACGACCGCGACGATGGCGAATACGACCATAAGCCCGCCGAAGAGCACGATGCGGTGTGTGTTTTTCGTAGGCACGATGGTATCGATCGTATAGGCGAGAACGTAGGGGAGCAAAAGGTCCATGATGGTGCCTATGAATTTGATTGTAAGCCCCACGCTCATCCTCGCGAGATACGGCTTAAAGTACGAAAAAATACGCCTCATGCATTGGCCACCTTGTCGGCGCCGCTCATCTCCACGGCCTTTACCATGACGCGCTCCATCATAGTACTCAAAAGCTTTCGCTCCTCGGGCGTGAACTGCTCTAAAAGAGCGGTGTTCCATTCCGAAAGCACCTCGCGCACGCGCGGGTAAACGTCGAACGCCTTTTGCGTTGGGAACACCTCCATCACCCGCTTGTCGCTTTCGCTCGGGCGTCGCTCCACGAAGCCGTTCTGCTCGAGCAGCGCGAGCTGGCGCGTAACGCTGCTCCTGTTCACATAGATGCGGGAGGCCAGCCTTTCCTGCGAAATGCCGGGCTCCCTGCAAATGTTCAAAATATAGGTGTGCTGGCAGCCGTTCAAACCCTCCGCCTCGAGCTTTTCGCTGCGGTAAATAACGGCGCAGCGCGTCGTGCGATCCACAAAACGCATGAGTGCTTCCATTGCAATTCCTCCTCGCATGGAAAAATTGTTGCGCGCGCAACAATATGTGTTTAGGATAGCACCGAAGCCTCCGGCTGTCAACGGGTAGGGAGAGCGGGAGGAAATGTTTACAAATCCTCAACCATTTGCGGGCGGGGCCATTATATAATAGCAAAAGAGAAACGCGCGGATTCCGCGCGGAGCAAGGGGGGGAAGTATGAGGATGAAAAAAGCGATAACGCTGTTTCTTCTTGCGGCGCTCGCGCTCGCAACGGGCTGCGCGCCCGCGCAAACGCCGGAGCCGCCTGCTCCGACCGCCGCGCAGACCGCGCCCGCGGAGACGCCCGCACCGGCGGACGCGCAGGCCCTGACCGTGGCGTTTACCCCGCTGGATGCCGGCACGCCGTATGCCTTCGATGTGGATGGCGACGGCGCCGCGGAAACGCTTCTTTTAACCGAGGAGCAGGACGACGACGCGGCGTTCGGAACCGCCGTGTACCTTACCGTAACGAAGGACGGCATAGAGCAAATAACGAAGATGGCGGACGCGTACTTCTTCTGCGCCTACTACATGGAGGCGGAAGGGAAAACGGGCCTTGCGATCACCGGCACCTATGAAAACGACTATATGTGCACGGGTATTTTCCTGTTTGAGGGGGCGTCCGTACGCGAGCTTTCGCAGGAGGACGGCGGCATTTTGACCGCGGAAAACGGCGAACTGGTGATTATGAGCAGGCTTTATGCGCTCGGCACATGGTCCGTGGAGATCGCGTGCGAAATGACGACCGATTTTAAGCTCCTTCCCGTGGCGGATAAGGAATGGACGATCCTCGGCTGCGAGCACCCGCTTACGGTCAAAAAGGAGCTTCCCATCGAAACGGAAAACGACGCCTGCGCCTATGTTACGGAATACTTAAGCGTGGGCACGAAGCTGTGGCTGATCTCGGGTGACGGGCAGTCCTACGTCCGCTTCTCGCTGGAGGACGGGCGTATGGGCAAGCTTTCGTATAAGGTGGTGGATGGCATGGCCACCCTTGTGGACGGCACGCCGGATACGGATTGGCTCGACGATATCGTGTATGCCGGGTGAGACGGCAGACAAAAAAAGCCCGCGGGGACAAACATCCTCGCGGGCTTCTTAAAGGCGGTTTTTACTGTCTCCTTTTCGCCCGAAGCAGCACCATGTTCCCCACGGAAACGATGATGCTTGCGAGAAGGCAGAGCCAGAAGCTGTTTAGGTCGAGCGAGGGCAAAATCGCGTCCGTGAGTGCCACCATAGCCGCGCTCACGAACAAGCTCGCGATGCCGAAGGTGATGAGGGAGAAGGGGATCGCGAGCAACTGAAGCATGGGCAAAATCAATAGGTTTAATAGCCATAGCACGGCCGCCGCGGCGGCGAGCCCGGGGATGCCGCCCGGCGCGTCGGCAAGGCCCGGAAAACCGTAGCATACCACGAGCAAAGCGGCAAAGCAGATCAGCCATTTCATAAGAAGCTTCATACAGGGTTCCTCACTCTCAGCGCGTTAAGATGCGCACGCGCACGTTTTCGTCTCTTTTGCGCACGTCGATATCCACAAAGTCGGTCGGGCCCGTTTCAAAGCAAAGCTCCAGCGCGAGCGCCATCGACGCGCGCACGCCCGCCCACGCGAGCTTTGCGACGCGCCCCGCCGTTTTGTTATTCACAAACGGCGTGAGCAGGATGGCCCAGTCCTCGGCCATGTCCACGAACATGAGAAGGAGCGGCACGGGGAACGCGAACCAAAGCCCAAACCTGCCGCGCCGTCTTTTTCCCATGCGCGCGCCGTCCTCCCGCGGGCCCGGTTCGGCCCGGTCGCCGCGTATCTTCACGCTTAGTAAGAAAGCCGTTACGGTTTTACTCCACATAGATGCGCACCTTGGCTTTTTCGCTTTCGCCCCCGTTCACATCGATGTTGATCATATCCTCATCGAGCCCGCTTTCGGAAAGCTCTACGACCTGCCGGATGATCTCGTCGATATCCACGCCGTCGTTTTTGAGCTCCGCCATGGTGTCGCGGGGGATGCTCTTGGTGGCGATGGGGCCGAGCGCCTTGATGAGCGAAAGCGGTATGGATACGTTCACCTTGGCGTTGGAACGGCTGTTTTCGCCGTCGCCCCCATGCTCGATCGCGTCTACGAGAATGCGGAGCTTTTTGGATTTGCGGCCGCGGCTGTCCTTGAGGGTTACGCTTTCCTGCGCAGCCTCGGGCGCGTCCACGGCGGTGAGCAGCTTTTCGGCCTCCTCCACGGTGATGGTGCCGTTTTTGAGCAGTTCGAGGATTTTGGTGCGTTCGGTTGCGGTCATGGCGGTTGCCTCCTTAAAAATAATTCTTTTTATTCGCCGCGCAGAAGCCGCGCGGCTTCGTCAACGCTGATGAGTTTTTTTTCGAGCATGTCGAGCACCTCCATGCGCTCGGGCCTGGAAACGGGCTCCTGCTTGAAGAGCGTGGCGAGAAGCTCGTCTAAAAGCCCCTTTACGGTGGGGTAGGAGAGGGAAAGCGCACGCTCCACCTCCTTGATGTTGCCGCGGCATTTCAAAAAGGTTTCCATGAATACGCGCTGCTTCTCGTTTAAAGCGCAGTACTTGCAGGGCGCAAACGCGCCCGTGAGCTCCGTTTGGCAATTCGAACAGGTGAGCCGCGTCACCATTAGCTCGCCGCCGCAGACGGAGCATCTCGAAGGGATCGGGTAAGCCATAGGAAGCTCCTTTCTCTCATGCCACCATTATATGTTAATTCTTAATAATGTCAATAATAAAGTTAGGAATATTAATATTATTTTTAAGTATATTGATTTTACGCAAGAACGGTAGCGCGTTTCATTGCCGGTAGCGCGATTTTTGTTGCGGAGCGCGCGAAGCTTAGATAAACTGATAGGGCAAGTTTTCTTTTTCGGGGGTTTTATGACGCGTGAAAACGCGCCCGCCGCTGCGGGCGAAGAGCATAACGCCGCGCTGCGCGGCTGGGAGAAAAATGCCGCGCTGTTCATCGCGAGCCAAACGCTTTCGCTATTCGGCTCAGCGCTCGTGCAGTACGCCATGTCGTGGCAGGTGCTTTTGGGCACCAAGTCCGGTTCCATGATGACGGTATCGGTGCTGTGCGGTTTTTTGCCCGCCTTTTTCCTGTCGCCCTTCGCGGGCGTATGGGCTGATCGTTACGACCGCAAGTGCATTATCATGCTGGCGGATGGGTTCATCGCGCTCGTCACGCTCGCGCTCGCCTTATTGTTTTCGGCGGGATACGATTCCCTCGTTTTTCTCTTCGCCGCCATGGCGCTTCGCGCGGTGGGCACGGGCCTACATTCGCCCGCGATGAACGCGCTCGTGCCGGAGCTTATCCCGGCAAACAGCCTTACGCGCGTGCAGGCGATCAACTCTACGCTCCAATCGGTGGTGACGCTGCTTTCGCCCATGCTCAGCGCTGCGCTCCTGGGCTTTTTGCCCATACAGAGCATCTTCTACATCGACGTCGTTACGGCATCGGCGGCGATCTTGATCTTGCTTTTCCTCGTGAAAGCGCCTAAGCGCTTCAGACCGGCCGAGGCGAGCGCCAAGGGCTATTTCGAGGATATGGCGGCGGGGCTTCGCTATGTGAAGGAGCACGGCTTTATCAAGGCGTTTTTTGCCTTTACGGTGGTGTTCCAGTTTTTCGCCGCGCCCGCCGCGTTTTTAACGCCGCTGCAGACGGCGCGCACATTCGGCGAGGAGCTTTGGCGGCTGAGCGCCATCGAGGTGGCGTTTTCCGTGGGCATGATCGGAGGCGGGCTTCTTATCGCCGCGTGGGGCGGCTTTAAAAACAAGGTACATTCCATGGCCGCCGCGTTCATCGGCGTGGGCGCCGGCACGGCGCTTTTGGGCGTCGGCGTGCCTTTTTGGCTGTATCTCGCGTTTATGGCCGTAATCGGCATTTCGCTCACCACGTTCAGCACGCCTGCGATGGTGCTGCTTCAGCAGCGGGTGGAGCCGGAGTTCCACGGGCGCATCTTCAGCGTGATGGCGATGATATCGAGCGCCGTGATGCCGCTTGGCATGCTCGTGTTCGGCCCGCTCGCCGACGTTGCGAGCATCGAGCTGATGCTTATCGGCACGGGCGTTATCTATATTGCGGAAAGCGTGATCCTTCTCAAAAACCGGCCCCTGCTCGAGGCGGGAAAGCCGCTGTAACGCAAAAAAAGCCCCGATTCGGCGCGGGGCTCTTCTCCAAAGGGGAACGCGTATATCATTTTGCCGCTGCGCGGTGAATGCCGCGCTTTGTGAATTTCTTAGGTGATGCCTAAGCCTGCGCTGGCATAGCCGGCGACGGTGGCCGCCACATCGAGGCCGTCCGTGGCGTCCGCAGAGAACACCAGAAGCAGTCTGGTTCCCGCGGTGACGGAGATGTTGATACCCGGGGTGACACCGCTTAGGACGTCGCCGACGGAGATCGTTCCCGTGAGCGCGGGCGCAAGCGTAACCGCTGCGCCCGGCACCGCAACGAAGTTGTCGTCAGGCGCATCGGATGCGAACAGCTGGGCAGTCACCGTCATCGTCGTACCCGAAAGCTCTGGGGCGGCGGTGACGCTCAAGTAAGCTGCCATGGAGGAGATGATCCCGTCTCTGGGTACGGAGAACGCATAGTTCGTCAGCCCCAGCAGGCCGATCGTTCCGCCCACGGCGGAGATGCCGGGGAGGTTGAGCCCGAGCCCGACCGCGCTGGAGGTATTAAGCAGGCCTCCGGGCACGGTGACCAAAGCGACGGGCGTGCCGGATGCGAACGGGATGATCGCTCCGTCACCCGCCGCGCCTGTGGCGCCTGTCGGGCCGATGGGGCCCTGAATGCCCCGTACGCCCCGTATACCCTGCGCTCCGGCGGGGCCTTGAACGCCCTGTGCACCCTGCGCCCCGGTGGGGCCCTGAATGCCCTGTGGGCCGGTTGGGCCTTGGATGCCCTGCGGGCTGACGGGACCCGGCGGATCGGCTAAACCCTGTGGATCCTGCGCGCCGGCCGGGGCTGTGACGCCTGCCGCGCCCGTCGCGCCCCCAACGCCTGTGGCGCCCACCGGGCTGCGCGGGCCCGGACAACCCCGCGATCCCTGCAGGCCGGGACAACCCGGGGGGCCCGGGGGACAGGGCGGGGGCGGCGGCCACGGGGGCCACGGGGGAATGGGCGGGCACGGGGGGCACGGCGGCGGGCACGGGGGCCGTGGGGGCGGGCACGGGGGCCGCGGGGGTGGGCAGCCGGTACCCTGGCTGCCGCAGCCGCGATCTG
The DNA here is from genome assembly GCA_021372675.1 of Eubacteriales bacterium. Taxonomy (GTDB): domain Bacteria; phylum Bacillota; class Clostridia; order Christensenellales; family CAG-138; genus UBA7707. The sequence goes on along the minus strand of JAJFTZ010000001.1, from coordinate 9,474 downwards.
CGCCCCTCCCCTCATTCAGGTGGAAGTTCACGCTGCGGCCGTAGCCCCGCTTTTGCCGAAATCTGTTGTTATCGTTCATATATCGTTACCTCCGTTTGTGTGGATCCCGTATGTACGATCCCATTGTTATGATATGCTTGCGGGCGCATTTGTGCGTTCATTGCCGCTTGTGCTTGCCTCAAAGGCTGCCCTATTTTATACTGATAACGGCAGGAAATTTCCGGCCATGGGAGGGCGCATGGAGGAGTTTGTACGCGCGGCGCTGCTTTTGGGTGAGGAGGGCATAGCGCGGCTTAGAGAAAAAAGCGTGATCGTGTTCGGCGTGGGCGGCGTAGGCAGCTTTGCGGCGGAGGCGCTGGCGCGTTGCGGCGTGGGGCGCCTTACTTTCGTGGACGACGACGCGGTGGCCGTTTCCAACATCAACCGACAGCTCGTGGCGCTCCATAGCACCGTGGGGCGCAAAAAGGCGGAGGTCATGCGCGAGCGCGCGCTCGACATCAACCCGAACGCCGAGGTTACGGCTCGCTGTGTTTTTTACGGCGCGCAAACAGCGGAAGCGTTCGATCTCGCCCAGTACGATTACGTCGTGGACGCGATGGATACCGTGAGCTCGAAGCTTTTGCTCATCGAGCGCGCGCGGGACGCGAAAACGCCCGTAATAAGCGCCATGGGCGCGGGCAATAAGCTCGACCCCGCGGGCTTTGCGGTAACGGACATCAAAAATACCTCGGGCTGCCCGCTGGCGCGCGTCATGCGCAAAGAGCTTAAAAAGCGCGGGATCGAATCGCTCAAGGTCGTTTATTCGCGCGAGGAGGCAAAAAAACCCCGGGAAGGCATACATGCGGATACCGGCGTGCATAAAAAGCGGCAAACGCCGGGCAGCGTATCGTTCGTGCCGCCTGCCGCGGGCCTTATTTTAGCGGGCGAGGTCGTGCGCGACCTATTGCGCGAGGCGCCAAAAATCGCGGAAAAACCAACGGAATAAATTGCTGTAACACCACCGTATGCGGGCGAAAAACCGGTTTTTTCGCCCGTTTTGCATCGGATAAAATCCACCCGCCGCGGCAATGCTATTGCATAACGGATAGGGGGGATTTTTCTGTATACGAACAAGGTCGAAATTTGCGGTCTCGATACGGCCAAGCTTCCCATGATGACGCACAAGCGCAGCCAGGAGCTTCTTTTGAAGGTCAAGGCGGGCGATATGGAAGCGCGCGAGGAGTTCATACGCGAAAATCTCCGGCTCGTCCTGAGCGTAATCCAGCGGTTTTCTAACCGTGGCGAGCAGATGGACGACCTTTTTCAGGTGGGCTGCATCGGCCTCATAAAGGCTCTAGATAACTTCGACCTCTCCCACAACGTGAGGTTTTCCACCTATGCCGTACCTATGATCATAGGGGAGCTGCGGCGTCATCTCCGGGATAACAACCCGCTCCGGGTCAGCCGCTCGCTTCGCGACACGGCGTACAAGGCGCTGCAGATGCGCACCAAGCTTGCCGAGGAAAACTCGCGCGAGCCGCATATCTCCGAGGTCGCCAAAGCGCTCGGCCTGCCCGAGGAGGACGTCGTGTTCGCGCTCGACGCCATTCAGGACCCCGTGTCGCTCTTTGAGCCCATCTACCACGACGACGGCGACGCCATCTATGTGATGGATCAGGTGAAGGACGATAAAAGCTCCGACGATCTGTGGCTCGACCGCATCTCCATCGAAGGCGGGCTCGACCATTTGACCGAGCGCGAAAAGCGCATCATCGAGCTTCGCTTCTTCCACGGCAAAACGCAGATGGAGGTGGCCGAGGAGATCAAAATAAGCCAGGCGCAGGTGTCGAGGCTTGAAAAAAGCGCCTTGAAGCACATGCGAAAACATGTTTGATCGATGGATCGCGTTGCAAGCCATTTTTTTACCGCCGCCTCGCATACATATTTGTATGGGAGGCTTTCCATATGGGCAGAAAAATAAAATTGAGGCGAAGGATCATGGAGGCGCTCGATCTGCCGATGGAAACGGTGCTCGACGTGCCGCGGCTCACGGTGCTCGGGCGCGAAAAGCTGCTTGTGGAAAACCATAAGGGCGTTTACGAATACTACCCGAGCTTCGTGCGGCTTAAGACCGGCTGCGGCATGCTCAGGGTGGGGGGCGAGGAGCTCGCGCTCGAGGAGCTCGGCGCGGAAAGGCTTTTCATAAGCGGGCGGATCGCGTCCTTCGAATATGAAAACAATGTGTAAATTCGGCGCGCAAACGCCGAAACTGCGCGGGCCGGGGAGGCGTCGATGCTTCGGGGTATATGGAATTCTTTGGCGGGATATGTTATCATACAAATGGACGGCCTTTCGCTCGAGCGCTTTCTCAACCTTGCGCTGCAAAGCGGCGTCGAGCTGTGGAACGTCAGGCGCAAAGCCCCAACGTCTATGACGGCGTGCGTCCATATGGAGGGCTTTTATGCCCTGCATAAGCTCAAACGGGGGCTTCGCTGCCGTATACGCATCCTCGAAAAGCACGGCCTTGTGATGCGGATTTTGCCGCTCCGGCTGCGCAAGGTATTATTGTTCGGCTGGGTCGTTGTGCTCGCCGCCCTCTTGGGCGCGTCGCGCTTCGTATGGTTTATCACGGTGTCGGGCTGCGACGTGATCGAGGAGCAAGAGATCATACAAACGCTCGACCGCTTGGAAATACACCCCGGCACACCGCGCGCGGGCGTGCGCATCCCGGAGCTCGACCGCGCCGTAATGGCGTCGGATCACCGCATCGCGTGGGCAGGCTCGGAGCTTAGCGGCGTTATCCTGCGGGTGAGCATCCGCGAGGCCGGGGACGAGCCGGAAATCGTAAAGACCTCCCCGCCCGCGAGCGTTTACGCGTCGAGCGACGGCGTTATCGTAAGCATTTCGGCGTACGACGGAAGCCCCAAGGCACATGTGGGCGACGCCGTGAAAAAGGGCGACCTCCTCATAAGCGCAAACTTGGCCGCAGAGGGCGCGGAACCCCGCTATGTGCGCGCGCGCGGGGAAGTGATCGCGCAGGTGCATTACCGCTTCGTCGGCACGGCGGGGCCGGATTTGGAAAAACCCGTTCGAACGGGCCTTTCTTTTTCCTATACGAGCGTGAGCCTTTTCGGGTTTCGGCTCTTTGAGCCGAAGAGCGGCTACGAAATGAGCGAAACCGAAACGCTCTCCTCGCGGACGCTTCAAAACCTGTTTCTCCCGGTGACGTTTGAAAGGCGCGCGTGCTACGAGCTTCATAACGCGCCCGTGCCCGCTTCGTACGAGGAGTTAGAGCTTCAAGCGGTACGCATGGCGCAGCAGGCGCTTACGGAGAGGCTTCCGCGCGACGGGAAAATGCTTTTCAAAAAAACCAACGTGAAAATACTGGGGAATGGCGCGGTGGAAGCCGTTATCGACGTAACGATGGAGCAGAGCATCGCGCTGACCATAGAATCCTAAAAACGAAGAGGTTGCCTATAAACCGTATGGATGAAATTTTCGAAACCCCCGCTGCCGAGCCTTTTCCCGTCCACGGCGCCGAGCAGGCGGAAAGGTACGTTCCGCTCGACTCGATGGACGAGGCCATTAAGCTTTTCGGCGTGTTCGACGAAAACCTGAAGGTGATCGAGGAGGAGACCGGCGCGCATATTTCCTCGGCGGCCGACAGCGTGCGCGTCGAGGGCGGCTCGGAGGAAACCGAACTCGCCGCTACCGTTTTGGACAAGCTGCTTAAGGTATTAAGGCGCGGCGAGACCATAGACCGAAGCCGCATCCGCTATGCGGTCGATCTCGCCAAGGAGGGCAACGCGGAGCTTATCGTCGAGCTTGTGGACGATGTTGTCGCCTTCACCAACAAGGGCAGGCAGATCAAATGCAAGACCCTCGGCCAAAAAAAGTACGTTTCCGCGCTCAAACGCCATGCCGTGGTGTTCGGCGTGGGCCCCGCGGGCACGGGCAAAACCTACCTCGCGGTGGCGATGGCGGTGCTTGCGCTCAAAAATAAGGACGTCGATAAAATCATCCTCACGCGCCCGGCGGTGGAGGCGGGGGAGAAGCTCGGGTTTTTGCCCGGCGACCTGCAAAACAAGGTGGATCCTTACCTGCGGCCGCTTTACGACGCGCTCAACGACTTTTTGGGCGGCGAATCGTTCAAAAACCTCACCGAGCGCGGCGCCATCGAGGTCGCGCCGCTCGCGTATATGCGCGGGCGCACGCTCAACGACGCCTATATCATTTTGGACGAGGCGCAGAACTGCACCGTCGAGCAGATGAAGATGTTCCTCACGCGCTTCGGCGAAGGCTCGCGCGTGGTGGTGACGGGGGATATCACCCAGATCGACCTCCCGCGCGAAAGGAAAAGCGGCCTCGTGCACGCGCTCGAGGTATTGAAGGATACCGAGGGTATCGCGCAGATCTATTTGACGCATAAGGACGTTGTGCGCCACGAGCTGGTGCAGCGCATCATCAAGGCATATGAAAGGGCGGAACGCCATTTCCATACCTGACGGCTTTAAAACATAACCGCGAGAAAGGGGGGGCCGATGGCTAAGTCCGATAGAAAGCTGCGCATACCGCTGAGCTATGCCCGCTATTTTTCGGCGGCGCTTCTCGCCGTCGCTTTCCTCGCCATGTACGTGATCGCGGCGCTGCAGCTCACGCCCAAGCGCTACGAGCTTTCCGTAGGCTCCACCGCGCCCGAAACCATCTACGCCGCGCGCGACGTGGTGGACGACGCCGCGAGCGAGGCGCTTCGCGCGCTCGCGCGCCGAAACGCCCCCAAGGTTTACCGCATCGACACCGATAAGGTCGCGTCCCTCCGCGCGGAGGCCCAAGGCTTTTTCGACGCGCTCGGCGCCATGCGCTCCGATGCGAAAAACATCGTGCTCAACGCGGGCGGCAACCTCGCGGATTTTATGGATGCAGGGGCGTGGTCGGAGCTTTTAAGCGCCGAGCAGGCCGCCTCCCTCGCCGCGCGGTCGAAGCCCGCGCTCGGCGAAGCCATGCTTTTCGAGGTGCTTGCGGCGAGCGAAACAGAGCTTTCTTTTTTAGAGGATCTCGTGCTGCCCAAGCTCAATATTGCGTTGAGCGCGGGCTTGAGCGAAGGCTCGCTCGAGTCGATCTTGCGTGAGAGCAAGCTCGAGCTCGCGGCGGCGAGCCGCATAAGCGATACGCTTAAGGCCGTGGGCGACGGCGTTTTGGACGCCTATATGCAGCCCACCTACCTGCTCGATGAAACCGCGACCTACGCCGCGCAGGAGGAGGCCGCCTCCAAGATCGCCGACATCACCGTGAAAAAAGGAGAGGTGCTGGCAAGTGAGGGAGAAATCCTCACCGAAACGCAGGTGGAGCTTTTAGAAAAGCTGGGGCTTGTGCGCCCGGCGGAAAACGATGTTTCCCTAAAGATCGGCGTCGCGGTGTATCTGCTCGTGGTGTACGCGGTCGTGTTGGCCTATTTTTTCGTGCTGCACGACGAGATTCTCGTGAATTTGAAAAGCGTTACGATCCTTTCGGCCTTCCTCACGCTTACGGCGCTCGTCACCTGGGCGGTCGCGGGGATCAACGCGCATATGACGCTCGTTTTGCTCGCGGTGATGCTCGCGGCGCTTCTGGTTTCCGAAAGCGCGGGCTTCGCCGTGGCCGTCGTGACGGCGCTGTTTTCCGGGCTTATGGCCTGCGGCGGCGGCGTGCAGCTTTTCGGTCTCGAATACGCGACCATGCTCCTGTCCACGCTCGCCTCGGGCGTGGTCACGGTGCTTTCGCTCCGTAAAACGCACAACCGCGGGGCTATCATCGCGGCGGGCGCCATGGGCGGCGTCGCGGCCGCGGTAGCCACGGCGGGCGTTTACGTCGCCGCGGGCGGCACTGCGGCGGCGCTCCTCACCGATATGGGGTGGGCGTTCGGCAGCAGCCTTTTGAGCGCCATGCTCGTGGTGGGCTCGCTTTCCATATGGGAAAACCTGTTCGATGTGGCGACGGCCGCGCGGCTCAACGAGCTTTTAAACACCACGCAGCCCCTTTTGAAGCAGCTCATGCAGGAGGCGCCCGGTACCTACCAGCACTCCATGCTCGTCGCCGCGCTCGCGGAGGCGGCGGCGGAGCGTATCGGCGCGAACAGCCTATTGGCGCGCGTAGGGGCCGTGTATCACGACGTAGGCAAGCTAAAACGGCCGCTGTATTTCAAGGAAAATCAAAAGCCCAACGATAACATCCACGATACGCTTCCGCCCGCGGAAAGCGCCTCCGTCATCATCGCGCACCAGAAAGACGGGGTCGCGCTCCTCGTGCGGCATAAGCTCCCCTCCTCGGTTGTGCGCATCGCGGCGGAGCACCACGGCAACGCGCTCATGGCCTATTTTTATGGCAAGGCGGCCGAGGAAGGCGGCGTGAAGCCCAATCCCAAGGCGTTTCGCTACGCGGGCAACAAGCCCTCCTCCAAGGAGAGCGCCATTGTGATGCTGGCGGATTCCTGCGAGGCGGCCGTGCGCTCCCTCGGTAACGACTGCACGCGCGAGCAGAGGGAGGAAATGGTGCACCGCCTCCTCTGGTCGAAGCTGGGCGATCCCGACAACCTCTTGACCAACGCGCCCGTCACCCTAAGCGATTTGAGCGCCATCGAGGCGAGCTTTTTAAAGACCTTCAACGGCATTTTACACGATAGGGTGGAGTACCCGGGGCAGAAAGGGAAAGAGCCGTGATCGACGTAATCGTCAACCTCGAGGGCATAGATTCGGCGCTCCTCGAAACGGTGGAGCGCGCCGCCGAGGCCGCGCTTTTGCACGAAAACGCGGAGGGCGATATCGATATCGTCCTTACGGACGATGGGGAGATACGTGCGCTTAACCTCGGCTTCCGCGGCATCGACGCCGCGACCGACGTTCTGAGCTTTCCCGCGCGGGAGGGCGAGGCGCTTGCCGATGTCCCCGACGGTTTTTTGGGCGATATCGCCATCTCCTGCCCGCGCGCGTTTTCACAGGCCGCGGAATACGGCCATTCGCCTGCGCGCGAGCTCGCCTTTCTCGCCGTGCACGGTACGCTCCACATCCTCGGCTACGACCATTTGAACGAAGCGGACGCAAAAAAAATGTATGCCCTTCAGGATATAATTTTGAACGATATGGGGTTGAAACGATGATCCAGATCCACGATTTTGAAATCAAAAACATGCTCCGCATGGCGAACGACGCCAAGGAGCGGGCCTATGTGCCCTATTCGAAGTTCCGCGTGGGCGCGTGCCTCAAGACCGCCTCGGGGGCGTATTACCTCGGATGCAACATCGAGAACGCCGCGTATTCGCCCACTAACTGCGCGGAGCGCACGGCGGTGTTCAAGGCCGTTTACGACGGAGAGCGCAAATTCGAGGCGATCGCCGTCGTGTGGGACGGCGAGGGCTTCGCGGCGCCCTGCGGCGTCTGCCGCCAGGTGCTCGCGGAGTTTTGCGAGCCCGATATGCCCGTGATCTGCGCTAACCGCGGCGGCCAGTACCGCGTAATCCCCTTCGGCGAGCTGCTGCCCGCGCCGTTCACGCCGGCGGATCTAAACCTATGATGGAGGGTTACCGCTCGGGCTTCGTGTCCATCGTCGGCTCCCCCAACGTGGGGAAGAGCACGCTTTTGAACAGAATGGTGGGGCAGAAGGTATCCATCGTGAGCGAGCGCGCGCAGACCACGCGCAACCGCGTGATGGGCGTTTTGACGCGCCCGGGCTTCCAGATCGTGTTCCTTGATACGCCGGGCGTCACCACGCCGAAAAACAGGCTCGGGGAATACATGCTCAAGGTGGCGTACGACGCGCTCGACGAGGTGGAGGCCATTTTGTTTTTGGTCGACGCCTCCCGCGGCGTCGGCCCTAGGGACGAGCTCCTCATCGAGCGCCTCAAAACGGCGAAACCGCCCGTGATCGCCGCCGTGAATAAGATCGATCTCGTGTCGCTCGGCGATGCGGACGAGGCGGAGGAAAAGCTTCGCGCCGCCGAGGCTTTTGCGGACGTTCTCCGCGTTTCCGCCGTCGAGGGACGGGGCTTGGACGCGCTCGAAAAAAAGCTCTTTTCCTTTTTGGAGGAGGGGCCGCAGTATTTCCCCGACGATATGGTCACCGATCAGCCCGAGCGCGTGCTGGCCGCGGAGCTTATTCGCGAGCGCGCTTTGAAGCTTTTAAAGGAAGAGGTGCCGCACGGCATCGGCGTGGGCATCGATAAAATGGCGCGGCGCGAGGGTATGGAGCTCATGGACGTTTGGGCCACCATCTACTGCGAGCGGGAGGGGCACAAGGGCATCCTCATCGGCAAGGGCGGAAGCATGCTCAAAAGGATAGGCACGGAGGCCCGCCACGAGATCGAGCTGATGCTCGGCGAACGGGTGAACCTGCAGCTTTGGGTGAAGGTGCGCGAGGATTGGCGCAACAGCGTTTCCGCCATGCGGGAATTCGGGTATGAGCCGTAAGAATAGGACGCGAAAACATTTCAGTGGCGGTGCATGGATAAAATAACGGAACAAATCTTAAGAAGGCGTATGCACGGGCTGTATTTGTCGCGCCGGTGCGACGATATTGCGGAACTCTCGCAGGAGCTTCTCGGGCTGCATTGCTGGTTTCACCGCAATGTGGCCTTTTCCGCGCTGATCCGCGGCGCGAGCCTGAGGGGCTGGAAAACGGCGCTTACGAAAACATGGCTCTACCGGGGCACGCTGCACGGCGTGGTTTTTGATGATCTGCCGCTGCTGCTCGGTTTGCATGCGGACGATTCCTGCGAATGGCTGCTCGGTGAGAAACAACTGAGGGATGTGGCCGATAAAGTCGTAAAACTCATGGAGGACGGCGTGTATTCCCGGGCCGAAATGCGGCGCATCTTTGCTGCCGATTTTGACAATCGGACGATCGACAGGATTTTCTCGCCGTGGGGCGGCATTTTCGTTTATTTGGCGCGGCGCGGCAAAGTCGCCTTTCGCGATATGACGAGCCGCGATTTCGACTTGATAGCCGCGGAGCCGACGCAAACGCCCGACGAGGTATTGCCCGAGCTGTTCCGCAGATTTATCGCCGCATACGGCCCCGCGACGCTTGCGGACGCGGCTTGGTTTCTGGGGTTGTGGAAGGACGGCAGGAAAAAACTGTCCGCGCTGAATTTGGGGGAGTTCTCGCGCCTTGTGCATGATGGGAACGTCTATTATTACATTGAAGATGAAACCGATATGGGAGACATTCCCGAATTGACGCTGTTATCGGGCTTCGACCCGATCATCGTGTCCTACACGTCGGCGGAACGGAGCGCGATTTTGCCGCCCGAATATAAAAATGCAGTCATACTGAAATCGGGCATTTGCCTTCCGACGGTTGCCGTAAACGGGAGGGTGGCAGGGCTTTGGAACATCAAGAAGCGCGAGGCCGTGGTGGAGTTTTTTACCGAACAGCCCAAACGGATAAAAGACGCCGCGTTTCATATGGTGAACAATGTTCTGTGGCATACCGCGGGAATTCTTTAGAAAGCAATTATTCCCCTCC
>JAJFTZ010000096.1 GCA_021372675.1 Eubacteriales bacterium | reverse complement strand
GCGCGCCCTACCGGGCGCGCGCGGCTTTGACTTTGCTTGTCGAAAAAGTGTCTGCGGCACTTTTTCGAGGGTCACAGGAACAACCTGTGCATTTGGCGCGGCCGGTTGCTCCCGCAAGGAAAGGCTTGCACTGCAAGGCTCTTCGCCGCCACCGCACATGTCGCCGGCGGCGGTTGGAAGCTTCCGGGGGCCGTGGCCCCCGGGCCCCTAGGGCTTTTTTGACAGCCTGTGTCAAAGCCGCCGACGGTTTGCGCCGGAAAAGCGGCGCCGTTGATAGGTTGCCGCTTTTTGGGAATACTAAATCTTCAAGTGAGGAGTACAGCCCATGCGGAATACCGTGACCAACCGACAAGTCGTTTTTATTTTGTTTATCACGCTCTCGACATCCTCCGTTGCGACCGTCGCTAAAACAATGGCGGTAAGCGCGGGGCACGGGGCGTGGCTGACGCTTCTCCTGGTGTCGATCATTTTTGGTTTGATTGCCACGGTCATCGTTAAGCTGAACCGGCTCCATGAAGGCAAAACCCTATACCAGTACAGCAGGGAACTCGTCGGGAAATATGCGGCCTTCGCGATAGGGCTAATCTACCTTGCCTACTTTTTTTTATTTTCGCTACAGCTGTGCAATACGTTCAATCAGATCATTAAATCCGGCTTTTTGCTAAAAACGCCGGTATGGGCAATGCTGCTTGCCGGGATGCCGATCTATGGCATCATCGCGTATCGGGGGATTCGAAACATCGGCAGGCTTGCCGAGATCGTCGGCTTGACATTCCTTGTGGTAGCCATCATCTTATTTGTTTCTATGCTGTTTCAGGGAACGTTCAGTTTCGTGCTGCCGCTGTATTACCCGCCCGATACCGGCAAATACCTGCTTTCGCTCAAAGATGCCATCGAGCCCTTCCTTGGCGTGGAGGTATTGCTTTTGATCCCATTTACGAAAAAAAGCAAAAAGCTGTCAATGACCGCCATGCTTTCCATCCTTGGCATGGGGTTATTCTATATTCTTGACGTGTATGGCTGCTACGCGATGATCGGCATGGACGAGATCGTTTATCATAAATTCCCGCTGGTGGACGCGATCAGGCTGGTGGAATATCCCCAAATCGAATTCTTGCAGAGGCTGGATATCGTATATGACACGATCGGTTTTATGCGCGTGTTTGTGGGCAAATCCATGCTGTATCTGATGATCGTTGAACTGCTGAGCAAAATGCTGCCCAAAGCAAACCGGCTTATCCTCGTGATCGTTGTCGGCGCGGCGATCTTCTTCGCCAGTTTTATGACGAGCCAGCTCCCCGATATTCTCCGGACAGTTACGTCCATACTAAGCATGGGCGGTATAGCGGTCGTGTTTGTCATTCCGCTGCTATTGCTTTTGATTACGAAGGTGAAGAAACATGAAGAAAATAGCGGTTAGCCTTGTTTTGATGCTGGCTGCGGCGCTTCTTGGCGGTTGTTGGGACGCGCGCAACATAGAGGATATGGATATCTGCACCGCGGTGGTCGTGGACTATAAAGACGATGTGTATACGTTTTATGTGGAAACCATCAATATTTCTTCTGCAAAAAAAGTCGAAACAGGCAGTGAAGCGGGCCAGAGCACGACCGTTGTCAGAGGCGCGGGCGAAAGCTTCGCGCAGGCCCGTATGTGCCTCGATAAGGCCCTGAACAAACCCATTTATCTCGGTGCGGTGCAGTCGCTGATCATGACGGAAGCCATGGCTGACCACGGCATAGAGGAATATACCTACCGGGTGCGCGAGCTGTCCGATTACCGTAAGACGATGGATATGATCATCACGCCGGATTTGCCCATGAACGTCTTAAGCATAAAACCGGAAAACTCGGTGACCGTGGGTTTTGCGATCGAGGACACGCTGCAGAACCTGCTGGATCAGGGCGCTACCTTCCATATGTCGCTGTCGGATGTGTTGCAGAAGCTGTCCGCGAAAAACAAGTGCTATCTCCTCTCTACTCTCGGTATCAAGGAGGAGCAGATCGTGCTGCTCGGGTATACGGTTTTTGACGGCGGGCGGCGCGAGGGCTTTATTCCTTATGAGCAGGCCCGGGGCATCGTCTATATGGTGTTGGGCGGCGAGAAGACCAAGCCGACATTCTTGTATGTCGTAAAGCAGGAGCAGGCCGATTATACGCTCAAAACATCGCTTACAGGCTCGAAGGTTACGGTCGAATGGGACGGCAACAAGGCGTTTTTTACCATAGATTTGAAGTTTTCATCCAAATTGTTGTATCAGTCGGTCAATGTTCCGTATTCGAGTGGAGTGGAGCGGCAGATCAAAACCAAACTGTCGTACCTGCTGAAGGAGGAAGTGAACCAAGCGATCCGTACATCTTTGGACTACGGCTGCGATTATCTCTATTTCAGCGAGCCTTTCCGCGTCAAATATCCGGGTGTCTATGAACAGGCGGACTGGGCTGAAATATTTGCGGATGCGGCTTTCACCGTGAACGTTGACGTTGCGTTCAAAGATAATGAAGCCTACGATTACAGCGGCGGTAAAGGATGATGCACTATGAGAAATCCACGTTATACAGAAAAACTGGTACGGGACCTGACGTCAAAAAAGAGCGATATCTTGGTTCGAACGATATCGTATATGGGAGGAACGGCGTACATTTGCTATATCGGCCAGCTTGCGGACCGGCAGGCGATATCCAACATGGTGGTTAAGCCGCTTCAGGATTACTGTAAGGAAGGCAAAAAAAACATCACCGCCGCGTATGCGGCAAACAACCTGCTGTTTGCGGACCAATGCCTGCTGGACGACGACCCAGACCAAATAGAGCCCTACATTTTGAACGGGCAGACCGTAGTGCTGTTTTCCACCGACAGGCAATATGTCGCGGTAGGCCTCAAAAAGGTCGAGAAGCGAACGGTTGCGGCGCCGGAACTGATGTATTCGCTGCGCGGCCCGCGGGACGCGTTTGTGGAAGACATTGATACAAACCTTTCGCTGGTGCGGCATCGCCTGAAGGACGACAGCCTGCGCATCGAGAAAAAGCAGGTCGGCGTTCGAACCAAATCCACCGTCGCGGTGCTCTACATCGAGGATATTGCCAACACCCGGGTGGTAAAGGAGATCAGCCGGGGCATCGACGCTATTCAAACGGACGGGATCTATGAGTCGGGCGAGCTGCAGGCGTTTTTGCAGCAGCCGCCAAACAGCCTGTTCCCGCGTATGGGCATTGTGGAACGTTCGGATCTGGCGGTGGAGGAGCTGCTCGAAGGCAAGGTGCTGGTGCTGGTGGACGGCAGCAACACGGCGCTGCGCGGGCCTATGGTGTTTACGGAATTTCTGTTTGCCTGCGATGACCGCTACGACAACAAATTCTTCGGCCTGTTCATGCGCCTTATCCGGTATGCGGCCGTGTTTCTTTCCATAACGCTCACTTCCTTTTATATCGCGCTCGCCGAGTACCATCAGGACGTGATGGCCGCGTCGTATATCGTTACGTTTGCCCAGATGCGCGCGCGCACCCCGTTTCCCGCGTTCGTCGCGGTGCTGTCCCTCGAGTTCATCGTGGAGCTGATGCGCGAGGCGCTGCTGCGCGTGCCCGTCAAGATCGGCTCGGCCATCGCGATCGTCGGCGCGATCATCATCGGACAGGCGGCGTCCACATCGGGGGTTTATACACCGCTTCTTTTGATCTTGGTTTCCATTGCTTTTTTGGCCACATTCGCGATACCGGATATCACGCTGGCGCACCCGCTGCGCATCCTCAAGTTTTTGGTGATCATCATGACCGGGTTCATGGGCTTTTACGGGTTTGCGCTGGCGATCACTTTGATCCTTTCAAGCGTTGTGTCGATCGACAACTTCGGCGTGCCGTACATGGCCCCGTGGGCGCCGTTTAACTTTTATGATTTCGTGCGCACGCTGCTGTTCAGCAAACGCATGTCGCCCAAACGGCAGCAATACATGCGCGATAAGGACGATACCCGTTCTCCGGAGTAAATCCTTAAACGCAAGCCGGTCGGTTGCGGAGCGCACGCAAAGGCCATAATCGAAGAAGCCGAAGGCAACGCTTCGACTTCTTTTGTTTCATGCAATATAAAATGCAATAACAGGAACAGGCCGCTCGGATTTCTGCTTGGCGGCATTCGTGTATACCGCAAAAAATCAAACTTTTCTATTATCATGCAATAAAACCGCGCCTCGCGCGTCAATCGTATAAAAGCCTCGAGGAGTTTTTGATGGATCGGGATGCGAAAAGCGAATGGTACGCGTTTTTTGCCTCGGAGGGAGGGCGGCTGCGGCGCTATGTGCGCGCGCGGGCGCAGCGTCTTAGCCGCATGGACGCGGAGGACGTCGTTTCGGAGGTCATGCTAAGCATGCTGAGCAGGGCCGAAAAAACGGGCCCAGTTGAAAACCTGGCCGCTTATGCGTACCGCTCCATATGAAACGAGCTTGCCGACCACCAAAGGGAAAACGCAAAAAGGGCGCGCAAGGACGCACCTTATGAGGATGCCTTTTTGCCGATGGAGTTTTTGGCGGACGCATCGGCCGGCGTAGAGGGCGAGGCGGAGCGAAGGGAGCTAAAGCGAAGGCTCAAGGCCGCGGTGGACGCCCTCGAACCCAAACAAAGGGCGGTGTTCGCCGCGACGGAACTAAGCGGGAAAAGCTTTCGGCAGCTTTCGGAGGAACGGGGGGAGCCTGTAGGCACGCTGCTTTCGCGCAAATGCAGGGCGGTGAAGGCTTTAAGGGCAGCCCTCGAGGATTGGAAAAATCAAGTTAAAGGGAAGGGTGGATTTTATGCGGGTACATAGGAAAGAGAAAAATCATACTTGGGTAAAAACGGCGGGCACCATCGTTCTGGGCCTTGGAGCCGTGGTCCTGATGGGGTTCCTGTTGGGCTTTTTGATACAGAATCTTTGGAATTGGCTCATGCCGGAGCTGTTTTCCGTGAGCCGCATCACCTATTGGCAGGGGATCGGCCTTTTCTTCTTGGCGCGCTTCCTCATCGGAGGGTTCGGCACGGAGGGTAAAAATAAAGCCCCCGACAAAAGGGGCAGGCACGCGTCTTCAAAGGCGCCGGATGAGGCAGACGCGGACTGCAGGGGATGGATGCGTTACGACGAATGGTGGGAATCGGAGGGCGAAAAGGCCTTCTATGCCTACGTCGAGCATAAGGCTTCCGGAACGGAGGACGGGGAAAGCTGAAACGGATGCGCCGGCCTGTTGCGCTTAGGGCATGGGGGCTGTGCGGGATGATGGAAGCCATGTTTATCCCCACGGATATCCGAAAAAGAAAATGCAAGGATCGCCGTGCGGGGCGCTTTTGAAACGCATAGGGAAGGGGGATGATAATCTATACTGCCATATAAAAGACGCCGCGATGGAAGCGATAGGGCGAACGGGCGGCGGAAGCAGAACAAAACCTGACCGAACACGACGGTTTTTGTATAAAAAGCCTCGGTTAGCCCTTTTTCGGGTGCCTGATGATTAGATTTTATTCCCGAGCTTATAATCGGCAATCAATTCCGAACGGCTGGAAAGCCCCGTTTTTTTGAAGATATTACCCGCGTGGAATTTGACCGTGCTCTCGGTGATGTACAGCGCGCCGGCTATTTCGGCGTTCGACATGCCCGGCAAGATCAGGGCAAATATCTCCTGCTCCCGCGCCGAGAGGCCGAAACGGCTCACATACTCGATAAACCGCTGCCGCTCCATCTCCTCGGGGCTGACGGGGGACGCGTACAGCTTCTGGTAAAGCGGAAAGAAAAACGCTATTACCAGAGCGAAAACGATGGCGGCAGCCACGATAAGCGGCGTGCCGGTAAGAAAACTTACGCCTAAAGTGCCCGTAGCCTCCCCGAGCCGCGCTGCCATAAGTCCCAATGCGGACAGCGCAGGCAACGCCGTCTTTCCCGAAATATCCGCAAAAACAAGCGTGCGGTATGCCGCCAAAAATCCTAAAAACAGATAAGCGAGCATCCACATCGTCGTCTCTCCGGCAACGCTGCCGCCAAGCGCCAGCGCCGCGAAGGGAAAGGCCAGCGCCGCCAAGCAGCATATCGCGCCCCAACGCCGGTTCTTGTCACTGATAAGCCCTGCGATGATCAGGCCGACGGCGTAAAACGAGCGCGTGAACTCTATTTGTACGCCGCCTGCCGCGCTCTTTAGCGGGAAGGAGAATCCGAGCGTATTTTTCAGCCATATCAAAAAAATCACCGCCGCGGCAAGCCACATGAGCTTTTTGCTAAGTCCCTGGCGCGGCGGCTTGTCGTTATGCTGCCCGGACAGCGCCGAAAGCCGCCGCAAGAGCGGCAATGATGCGGCGGCAAGCGCGGCTACGGCAAAAAAGCTTTCGCTGCTCCAAAGAAACTTGCCATCCATCGGCAAAGATATAAGCCATGTGCCAAGGCTGCCAAAAGCGTAGGCGACGCCGAACACGAGTCCACGCCGCCGCTGCGGAACATGGGTGGAAAGCCTCGTAAGGTAGAGAGCGGATAGCGCGCCTATCATTAGGTTCAGCAGCGCGCCGGCCGCGACCACAACGCCCGCGGAGGGCGAAAACATGGCTATGCCGGAGCAGGCGACCATAGCGATGCTGGTATAGAAAGGCAACGCGCGCCCGCCTGCAATAACAGGGCGTTTTGCGAAAAGAAAGGCAACGATACCGACGCCGCCCGCCTGACAGACATAGTAAAGCCCGCAGGCCAGCAGATTCACCGTCCCTCCGTCAAAGAAGTTCAGCAGTCGGTAGACCTGCATCATGTATGCCGTGCCGCTCCATAAAAAACCTAAGCCGATCAGGGCGGCGACGAACAGGCACCTTTGTTTGATCGTCATATTGGTGCCGCTTTCCCTCATAATCCGCCTCTTTTCCCGACTTATTTTCATAATTATTTATACCATACGGCCAAAGGTTATCCAAGTAGAAAGATCGCGGCTTAAGCTGTCTGCCGCGCCACCTATACCAAAACTATACCCCTGTTTTTACCGCCTGTGCTCTTTCCGGCCTGTCCGCGCGGGCGTATTCCGCCTAAACTGCAATGGGAGGTGAGCGATATGGAAACGCCGGGCAGGTGGCTCCCCTATGAGAAAAGCATCGTGATCAACGCGTTATACGATACCATCGAGGCGCTGGGGCTGCACCTTGATAGTTCCGACAGTGCACGCGGTACGCTGATCGTTTCCGACGCGCGGAGAACGGAAAGGATGCGAATCCATTTAGACGCTGCAACCGAAGCGCAAACGCGGGTTTCCGTCTTTTCGGAAAACGCGGATCGCGACGCCTCCGATACATGGAGCTCGGTCATATTCGACGAGCTTTCCGGCACGATACGGCGCGCGAGCGCCATCGGGTGCAGAAAACTTACGAAGGAAAGGGATGCTTTATGAAAAGGTTCTCGGCTGTTCTTTTGAGCTTGGTTATGCTGTTCGCGTCGTTGCCCGCGTATGCGGAGGGAGAGGAACAGTTTCATGTCACGACCGAGATCGCAGGCGAGGGCGGGGTCGCCTCGCCCACGGATATTTATGTCGAACGCGGCGGCGATGTGGAATTCACCATCATACCGGACGAGGGCTATATACTCGACGAGCTGTTTTGGGATAACGGGTGGGAGCCCAACCCCCCTATAATCGGCGGTGTATACACGTTTTTTAAGGAAGACGTGCAGCGAGACACGGTTTTAAGCATCAGCTTCATGCAATTCGACACCTATGATATTTTTATAGAAAGCCCCGTAAACGGCTCCCTTCGGCTCGAGGGCGAAGACGGTCCCTTCCCGGCGGGCGGCATTGCGGTGCAGCGCATAACACGGGAAACGGTGCGCCTTTTCGTAATGCCCGACGAGGGCTATAGCGTAGCGGGCGTGTATATGACCGACACCGAAGGGAACGAGGAAGATATTTCATGGGCGCTCGGCTACGATGAAGAGGAAGGACAGCTGCTGCTCGATTATGAGCCTATGTACAGCGGCACGCTGCACTTTGCGTTTGAGGAGGCTCCCGCCGCCGTGTATGAGGACGTCGCCATTTTGAGCGGCGAGGCGGGGGACGACGCGCAAATCAAAGCCGCCATAAGGCGCGAGTACGGCCTGCGCCTCATGCCGGTCGCCGAGGCGGAGATCACAGATATTTCCCCGGCGCAGGGCCACACGTCATCCAACGGCGTTTCATATGGGGTGATCGGCGCGAAAATCGGCGGGCAGCCCATCAGCATCTACGTTGTAGAAAGCGTTACGGACTTGATCTTCAAGCTCGGCTTGGACGATGGCGAGCATATATACATCACCGAGGAAAGCGATACCTTCGCGCAAGACGTGCTGTTCGAAATCGCCGCTTTTGCAGAGGGGGATTTTGAGTTTTACGGCCCGTATGACGCAAGGCTTATGACGATAAGCGACGATATTCTGGATTGTTTTTTGCCGGTCGAAGGCTTTCGATATAAACAGCGGGTGGTAAGCCCCTTCTACCGCGCGCAGTTTCACGTCGTAAACAGGGGGCAGGGCGAAAAAACGCTGAATTGGTTCCCTTTCACGCTGGTGCAAGAAAACGCGCTTTGCTTTAACGTAATGGCCGTTGAACAGGAAGCGCCCGCGTGGTCGCTCGATACCTATCCGCATGTGACGGAGGGCGGCGGCGTACAGGAGATATTCTTCGGCAACTCCACCTTAACGCTCGTGCCGCCCGCGGGCGGGGCGGGCAATGTTTCGGGCATGACGGCTGTAGCCCCCGCAAGCCGCGGCTACAGCGTAACAAACAATGAGGACGGTACCGTAACAATAGACTTCCTGTCCGATTTTTACGATGAAATCGTTGTAAAGCTCACGATCGGGTTGGAAAGCGGGGGAACAGTGCAGCGCACGCTTATGCTGCGCCGCGTGGGCGTGGATATACAAGCGCATGATTTCAAAGACGGCGACTCTTCGCAAACGCGCACGATATTCCACGGCACGCAATTCGGAAGCCGGGTGAGCGCCTCGGGCGGCAGCTATAAGATCACCGCGTCCTATTTTATACCCGATTTCGGAAGCGAGCTGCCCTACGGCCTGTATGTGACGCGAAGGTATGCAAACGGCAGGATCGAAACGGAAACGGTCACGCAGCCGTTAAACGATCCGCATCCGGGCTCGGCCGATTTTTCCGATGGGGTATTCTTCTACAACAACGGCGAATCCGGCATGGCCAACGCGGTCGACTACCTGATCTATACGGGAGCAAGCAAAGCCGAAGCGCCCGTGGAGGTATCGGTGCTGGTGCTTAAAAACGCGCCGGACGGCAACGCCTTCGGCGGTGTGGATTTCGGCTCGGGCGCCGGCGTGAAGTGGACGAGGCGGTAAAGGAGGGCGAGGGATATGAGGAAGCTAATCGTAATATTAATTGCGGCTTTTATGTTTGTGTTGCGTGCCTTCCCCGCAACGGCGGCAACAGAGGAAAAGCCGATAACGGCGCTTCGCGCCTTCTATGCGAACGGCCGGGTATCTTATAGCGGAACGGCCGCGCAGGGCGTGTACGCGGCGGCGGTGCTGCTTTTTGCCCCGGACGGCAGCCTCGTCATGATGGATACCTGCGAGATAAAACCCGATGGCACGTTTACGGGCGGCATAAGCGTAAAGCTCGCCGCCGGCACCTATACCGTGAAAGCCTCGGATTACGAAGGGGGAGAATTTAGCGTGGCGGCCTTCGTCCGCACCGCGGACGCGGTGCCGGATGACAACGAGTTTTTGCAGCCCGGCGGCAGTGTGCCCTTGCCCTCGCCGCCGCCCGTCGGCCCCGCCGAAGTCCCGAAAACGGGTGATAACGGAGGCTTTTTGTGGCTCGGCCTGATCGCGTCGGGCGCGCTGCTTGGTTTCCTGTGGCTGTTGCGGCGCGGAATGAAGCGCGCGTAGTGCCTAAGGTTTGATTGTAAAACTATGCGGGCGGCTTTATACGAAAGGTCGCCCGCGTTTTCGGTTTTCGTACGCCTTTTCAACTTGCCCCCGTCCGGCGCGGCGCGGCATACCGATTCGATCATCGCAAAAAGAGCGGAATTTGTTTTTGCTCGCGCAGTTGCGCAAAAAAGCCCGCGTTTGTCGAACTTCTTCGTTGACAGCACGGTCTTTTTTTGCTAAAATGCTTTGGTGAGCCGCTCCGCGACGGCTTTTTAAGTGCGGTTTTTCAGCCGCCGTGCGCGGGCGAGACTGGTAAGAGGAGGTTAAGGACATGTACGCTATCATCCGTACGGGGGGCAAGCAGTACAAGGTCGAGGCAGGGGACGAGATCATGATCGAGAAACTGGAAGCCGAAATCGGTGCTGAGGTTTCTTTCGAGGTTTTGATGCTTGGCGGCGATAAGGTCGTAGTCGGTACGCCCATCGTCGAAGGCGTGAAGGCGACTGCCGAGGTGCTCGAGCACGGCAAGGGCAATAAGGTCGTCGTATTCAAGTATAAGCCCAAGAAGGATTTCCGTAAAAAGCAGGGTCATCGTCAGCCGTATACCAAGGTCAAAATCAACGCCATAGGGTAACGCGCATGACGACGGTCAGGTTCTTTGTAAGTGGCGGCGAGGTCGCGGGCTTCGAGGTAACGGGGCACACGGGCTACGCCGAGGCGGGCTCCGACATCGTATGCAGCGCCGTATCGGCGCTCACCCAGTCCGCCGTACTCGGCTTGACCGAGGTTTTAAAGCTCCCCGCCGCGCTCGAAATCGGATCGGCCCGCATCTACTGTATGCTTGGGCGCGATCTCGATGAAAAAGCAAAGCGGGAAGCGCGGATACTATTGGAAACGCTGCGATTGAGCTTACGCTCCGTCGCGGATACTTACGGAACACACCTCAAGCTACAAGAAAAGGAGGTTTCTCAAAATGATGCACTTTGATCTGCAGCTCTTCGCGCATAAGAAGGGCGTAGGCAGCTCCCGCAACGGGCGCGACAGCAATTCCAAGCGGCTTGGGCCCAAGCGCGCGGACGGCCAGTTCGTGCTTGCCGGCAACATCCTCGTTAGGCAGCGCGGCACGCATTTCCATCCCGGCCTCAACGTCGGCATCGGAAAAGACGACACGCTTTTCGCTAAGGTCGACGGCGTGGTACGCTTTGAAGTCAAGCATCACAACCGCAGGCAGGTCAGCGTTTACGCTGAGGAAGCCGCGGCCAATTAAGCTTTCTTCGAGCCGTGACCCGTTCCGCGAGGAACGGGTTTTTTTAAGGCCGTACAGTGGCGCAGCCATTTATGCGAAAGGGCTTTGCACATCCGCGTGTCCGCGCCGAAGCCGGAACTGAGCCGCCGGGGGCTGCGGCCCCAAGCCCCCGAACCCCAAATGAGGCGATCCATGTACCAAATCATCTACGAAAACCAAACGCTCACCATGCTTCCTTCCACGCCGTTCAGCCTCGCGCGCTCGTGCGCGTGCGGGCAGGCGTTCCGCTTCCGGTCGGAGGGGGAGGGCTTTTTCGGCGTGGTGAACGGGCGCGGCGTTTTTCTTAAGCAGGCGGGCGCGGGCTTGAGCGTTTACCCCTGCGCGAGGCATGAAATAGAGGGCCTCGTGCGCTATTTCGACATGGAACGGGATTACGGCGCGATCGAGAGCCAGATTATGGCTGACGAGCGGCTCAAGGCATGCCTTCCTTGCGCGTCGGGCATACGCATTTTTCAGCAAGACCCCTTCGAAACGCTGATCTCCTTCATCCTCTCCGCCAACAACAACGTGAAGCGCATCCAAAAAACCGTCGCCGCACTCTGTGATGCGACGGGGGAGGCCGTGACGGACGACGTTTATTCTTATCGCCGCTTTCCCGCGCCCAAGGCGCTTTCCCTTCTGCGCGAGGACGAGCTTCGCGCGCTCGGCGCGGGGTATCGCGCGCCTTTTATCCGCAAAAGCGCGCAAATGGTGGCCGACGGGTACGATCTCGAGGCGCTACGCCGCCTGCCGCTCGCTTTGGCGCGCAAGGCGCTTTGCGCGTTTCCCGGCGTGGGAGAAAAGGTAGCGGACTGCGTGCTGCTGTTTTCACTTTCCCATACGGATGCGTTTCCCATGGACGTTTGGATGAAGCGCGCCGTGCGCGAGCTTATATTTGGCGGCACGGAACCCGGAAAAGCTCGGATCGCGAGCGAAATAGGCAAGCTCGGGCCGGCGAGCGGCATCGTGCAGCAATACGTGTTCCACTATGCGCGCGAGAACGGGATCGGCGTAAGAACATAAAACATCCACATATTTTTGCAGGAAGATTTGTGAATAGTTGCAAATGCTTTTTATGACGAATATATTGTGCAAAGCAAAAAGCTATGATAGAATAAGCAAAGTAATGCGACGGGTGGGTTGAATGCACGATACGTTAAGCAAAAAAGCAGACCTCGATACCCTGTCGCCGTCGTATTTTTTCTACGGCTTTCTTTTTAAACGGACTTTTATTATTCCTATGGCCGCGGCGGCACGTTTGTAAGAGCGTGCTGTTTTTTTACCCTCTGCATTTTTTTGCGTAGACGAAAGGAGAAACAAAGAACATGGAAACCAAAATGGAGACTAAAAAGGTAGTCGGATACCTGCCGGACGAGCGGCCGCCGCTCGGGAAACTGCTCCTCTACGCGCTGCAACAGGTCATCGTCATGTTCCCGGCAACCATCACCGTTGCGCTCATCACGGGCTTTCAGGTTTCCACAACCATCTTTGCGAGCGGCCTCGCCACGCTGTGCTTCACCTTCATCACCGGCAGAAAGCTGCCGCTCTACTACGGCTCCAGCTTCGCCTACCTCTCGGCTATTTCAGGCCTCATCGCCGCGCAGGGCTTCCAAAGGGCCGCAAGCGGTATCCTGCCGGTTGAAGCGATCCAGATCGCGCAGTTCGGCATCATCGCTTCGGGTCTCGTCTCCATCGCCGCGGGCTTCCTCGTTAAGTTCGCGGGCCGCGAAGCCGTCGAAAAGGTGCTGCCGCCCGCCGTTACAGGCCCCGTCGCCATGATCATCGGCCTCACGCTCGCGGGCAACGCACTTCATGACGCCGCTCCCGCCGTGGCTACCGGCATGACCGACACGCTGAGCTACTTACCCTCGCCCGGCAGCACGAATATGGTTTGGGTCGTGTCGCTCGCGACGCTCCTCTCCACGATCTTTTTCTCCAAATACCTCAAGGGTTTCTTGGGCCAGCTCCCGCTGCTGCTCGGCGCGGGCGTAGGCTGCCTGACGGCGCTGTGCGTGCAGCTCCTCGGAGGCGAACACTTCTTCCGCAGCCTGCCTCCCGAGGTGCTGTCCGCCTCCACGTGGAAACTCGGCGACGGCAGTATTTTCGCGCTCCCCGCCTTCTCGCTGCCTAAGGTGTCGTGGGCGGCGGTCGTGGCCATCATGCCCATCGCCATCGCCACCATCCCGGAATCCACCGCGCACGTGTACCAGCTCGATATCTACGTCAACGACGTGGCCCGCAAAAAGGGCGCGACCAAGAAATACGACATGGTCTCTTTGCTTGACCGCAACCTCATCGGCGACGGCCTGTGTGACATGATCTCCGGCGTCGTCGGCGGCCCCGCCGGCACAAACTACGGCGAAAACATCAGCACCATGGCGATCACCCGCGTATTCAGCGTGCCCGTGCTCATGGTCGCATCCATCATCGCGATGGTCGTTTCCTGCTTCACGCCGCTCATCGGCATAATCTACGGCATTCCCCTCGCCGTAATCGGCGGCCTCGAGATTTATCTCTTCGGCGCGATCGCCGCACAGGGCATCGCGATTTTGATCGACAAGAAGTGCGATATGTTCAGCGCCAAGAACATCGCCGTGATCGCCTGCATCATGGTGATCGGCCTCGGCACGAACTTCATCTATGGCGGTACGCTCAACCTCTTTGGGCTGCAGGTTCCCGCCATCGCCGGCGCGGCGATCTTCGGCATCCTGCTCAACCTCCTTTTAAGCATCGGCGAAAAGAAGGGCAAGGCGGCGGAGAAAGGCGAATAAGATAAGAACGGAACATATGATAAACTGCGCGGGGCGGCCCTCAAAAAGGGCCGCCCCGTATTTTAAGTTGAATCACAGAAGGGTTCGCCTTTTTTTGCTTTTGGTGTGTCTCATACAATTTTCAAAAATTGGCTGCCGCAACAGCGAAAGATTTTGAGTATCAACGGAATACTAAAATTAGTTTATTTTTAATAATAGTTGCAGAGGTAAAAAAGTGAAATTTATGAAGCTGCTTCGATTCGCGATTGTTTCGTTATTCATGGTTATTGTAACCATATTCATCATAAATGAAGTTTCAGATCATCGAATGGATGAAGCGCCCGAGCCTTTCCCGAATAATGGTGCTTCTTCACAGGATGCGGCCAAAGACCCAAGCAATCCGGTGCTCAATGCAGATCGCGAGTTGAGCTCGAACAGCGAAGGGGTAATCAGCAACAGTCAGGCGCCTACGGAAAATCTTAACAGCGCGCTTATCATTTTTACATTTGACGACGGTAATGAATCCGATTATGTTCTTGCTTATTCCATATTAAAGAAATATGGGATAAAAGGCACATCTTACATTTCGCCTTATTATTCCGATCATCAAGTAAAACACAAATTGTCTTGGAATCAAATTAAGGAGATGGCTGCGGACGGATGGGATTTCGAGGATCATACATACTCTCATATAAACATGGCCAAGTCTGCACCCGAGCAAATCAGGCAAAGCATGGAACAAGTTAACAAAGCGTTTACGGCAAACGGCCTTAAAATTCCGGTTGCGTTAGCTTATCCCTATGGTAAATTCGTTCGAGAAACGATTGATATCGTTAAGGAATATCGCGCGCAAGCCAGATTGGCTTACTATGCGGACGATTTTGTTGATTTGAGCAATGTTGATCTCTATCGGATCCCCTGCGTGAGCGCGGATATGAGAACCGAAGAGCGGCTGAAGGAGAAGGAACGGCTTGTTGATAAAGCATGTTCCGAAAACGGCATAATTGTATTCAGAGTTCACTGTTTATATAGGAATGAAGTTGACGATATGGGCAAGGAAGTTGTACAGACCAGTTCAAAGCTTTTTGAAAAACTGGTAAGCCACTGTGTAAAAAAGGGATGCGCTTTCACGACGATGAACAATTTTCCATAAATCCGGGAACGGATATATGGAACCGAAGCAAGCTCAGCGCCTCGGACGCACGCCTCTTTTTTTGATGCCCCGGCTTTTTCTTGACGAACGTGCGCGTTCCTGCTTCAATGGAGGGGAGCGGAAAAAGCATGGGGGCGAATATGAAATACCGTTTTGCGGTCTGTGACGACGTGGACGCGGATGCGAATTTCCTGAAGGCCATGGTCGAAAAGTGGGCGGGCGCGCGCGGGGACGCCGTGGAAACGGCGCTTTTCCCATCGGCGGAGGCGTTTTTGTTCGCCTACGCGGAGGATAAGCATTACCACGCGCTGCTTCTCGATATCGAGATGGGGCGCATGAACGGCGTGCAGCTCGCCAAGGCCGTGCGGGAGCAAAACCGCGAGGTTCAGATCGTTTTCGTCACCGGCTATTCGGACTATCTTTCCGACGGCTACGACGTGGAGGCGCTCCATTACCTCATGAAGCCCGTGGCGGAGGAAAAGCTCTTTTCGGTGCTCGACCGCGCCGCGCTTAAGCTCGAAAAAAGCGGCCGCGCGCTTTTCATCGACGCGCACGGAGAACTTGTGCGCATCCCTTTTTACGAGATCAAATATCTGGAGGTGCGGCAAAACTACGTGACGATCCACGCGAGGGAGGAGCATGTGGTGAAAAAAACGCTCGGCGAGCTCGAAAAATCGCTGGACGAGGGCTTTTTCCGTATGGGCCGCTCGTATATCGTGAACCTAAGCTATGTCCGCGGGGTCACGAAGACCGAGGTGCGGCTAACGGACGGCGCCTCGCTCCCGCTGCCGCGCGGCATGTACGAGCCGCTCAACCGCGCGCTCATACGGCATTTTTAGGAGGGCGGCATGGGGCTTTTTTCAAAATGGCTCGACAGGCGCATCGCGGCCTATCAAAACGACCTCATCAAGGTGCATTACGCCGAGGTCGAAAACATGTACCGGCAGATGCGGGGCTGGCGGCATGATTACCGCAACCATATCCAAACCATGAAAAGTTACGCCGCCGAGGGCGATCTAAACGCCGTACACCGCTACCTCGACGAGCTCGATACGGACTTAAAAACCGTGGACGCCGCCGTAAAAACGGGCAACAAAATGGCGGACGCCATTTTGAACAGCAAAATATCGCTCGCGCGCGCCAAGTCGATACGCGTGGTTGCCGATGCGAGCGTGCCCGTGGCGCTTCGCGTGGCGGAGCTCGACCTTTGCGCTATCATCGGCAACCTTTTCGACAACGCTATAGAGGCGTGCCTCAAGCTGCCCGAGGAGGAACGCCTCATCCGCGTGTATATGGATATGAAAAACACGCAGCTTTACATGTCGTTCACCAACACCTCCGCCGCGAAAAAGCAAAAGAAGGAAAACGGGCGCTTCCGCACCACCAAGGGGGTGGGGCACGGCCTCGGGCTTTTGCGTATCGACAGCATCGTAGAGCGTTACGGCGGGTATTTAAGCCGCAACAGCGAGGACGGCGCGTTCACCACCGAAATACTTCTGCCGCAGGCGGCCGTTCATCCCCAAGAATAAGCGATTCGTCACCGAATCGCGCGTAGGCTGCCGTTTCGGTGTACCATTGCGCATAAGGGGAGGAGTGGGGATGGAAGCCGTAAAGGAAAAACCGCAAAGGCCGAAATTCGGCATGGCGAGCAACGCCGCGTACATGGTAAAGCTCGCTTGGCGCGTGCAAAAAAGCGTGCTGTTTTTGTGCTTGGCGCAGGTTCTGCTGGGCGTTGCCCTGCAGGTGCTGGGCCTTTTTTTCGCGCCCACGGTGCTTAAAAGCGTGGAAAACGTCGCACCCATCGGGCAGCTTCTGGGCGTGATCTTACAGTTCGCGCTCGCGCTGATGCTCGCGGGCGCGCTGAAAGCCTATGCGGAGGCGAATACCCTCTGGGGGCGCATCGTCGTACGGCTTGCCTGCATAGAGGGCATTTCCGAAAAGGCCGCTCTGACCTCTTATCCGAATATGGAGGAGCAGGGATTCCTGAAAATGATGGAAAAGGCGTACAGAACAGTGAGCAGCAACCAAGAGCCCGGCGAGGCGGTCTGGCGCACGCTCACGGAGATCGGAAAAAGCCTTCTGGGGTTTTTGATTTACCTTGCGCTGCTTTCGTCGCTCGATCCTCTGATCGCGCTCGTTACGCTTGCTACGGCGCTCGCGGGGCATTTCTTCGGCAAGCGCATCAACGAATGGGGCTACCGCCACCGCGAGGAGGAGGCGGAATATGCGCGAAAAATGGAGTACGTTACGGGGAAAGCGGATACGGCCGCGCTCGCCAAGGATATCCGTATTTTCGGCATGAAGGAATGGCTTCTGGATATTTACCATAGCACGCAGCGCCTGTACCGCGCCTTTACGGCGAGCGGCGAGCGCGCCTACCTTTGGGCGGACGTAATCGACGTTATGCTTGCTTTGCTTCGAAACGGCGTAGCGTACGCGTATCTTATAGGCCTCGTTTTGCGGCAAAACCTAAGCGCCTCGGAATTTCTGCTATATTTCGCGGCGGTCGGCGGCTTTACCGCGTGGGTGACGGGTATTCTCTCCGGCTTTTCCGAACTCCATAAGCAAAGCGTGGAGCTTTCCGGTATGCGCGAGTTTTTCAGCTACGACGAACCGTTCCTTTTTGAAGAAGGAGCCCCGCTCGAGCCGGAAAAGGATAAGGCATATGAGATAGCGCTTAAAAACGTTTCCTTCCGCTACGCGGGCGCGGAAAAGGACGCGCTTACGGGCATTTCCCTCACGCTCCGCCCGGGTGAAAAGCTCGCGGTGGTGGGCCTGAACGGCGCGGGAAAGACCACGCTCGTAAAGCTCATCTGCGGCTTTTACGACCCCGCGGAGGGCGAGGTGCTTTTAAACGGCGTAAATATAAAGCAATACAACAGGCGCGATTATTACCGCATGTTCTCCGCGGTATTTCAAGATTTTTCCCTGCTCGCGGAAACGGTGGCGGCCAACGTGGCGCAGGCGGATGAAAACGCTGATATGGGGCGCGTGCGAGCGTGCGTGGAGGCCGCGGGACTTGCGGAAAAAATCGAAAGTCTCCCGAACGGGCTTATGACGTACCTCGGCAAGGAGGTCTACGAGGATGCGCCCGAGCTTTCGGGCGGCGAAACGCAGCGGCTCATGCTTGCCCGCGCCCTATACATGGATGCCCCCATGCTCGTGCTCGACGAGCCTACGGCCGCGCTCGACCCCATCGCGGAAAGTGAGCTTTATCAAAAATACAACGCGCTTTCAAGGGGAAAGACCTCCGTGTTCATATCGCACAGGCTTGCTTCCACGCGCTTTTGCGACCGCATCCTGTTCCTCGCGGACGGGAAGATCGCCGAGGAGGGAACGCACGAGGCGCTTTTAAAGCTCGGCGGCGGCTACGCAAAGCTTTTCGAGCTGCAAAGCCATTATTATAGGGAAGGGGGCGATCGGCTTGAAGAAGAAGCGGGCCTCCGATAAGGTCTCCGTGCGGGAGGCGGTTGCGCTCAATCTGCGCGCGCTTTCCCTGTGGTGGAAAAGATATCCCGCCATGTTCGTGGCTACGGCGGCTTATGCGGTCGTAAACGCGCTTGTGCCCTACGCGGGCCTATATCTTTCGGCCCGCATTGTGGATGAACTGAGCGGTGTGCGAAGCCCCGAAGCGCTTTTGACGCTCGTGCTGATTATGCTTTTTGTTACCGCCGGGCTTTCACTCCTCAAGGCGGCGCTTTGGCGGTGGAGGAACTGTGAGCGCAAAGCCCCGTTCGACCGATCCGCAAAGCTCTATGCAGATAAGCTCTACGGCATGGATTTTTGCGCGGTTGACGATTCCCGCACGCACGATTTGCTCTCACAAATGCGCCAAAATGCCATGTGGGGCGGGTTCGGCATAGAAATGCCCATATGGCAGTTTGAGAGTGTCGTGAAAGCGCTCTTTCAGATATTCGGTTCCGTTGCGCTTACGGTATCGCTTTTTACCCTTCGCCTACCGGAGAGCGCGGGCGCGCTAACCGTGCTCAATAGCCCCCTGTTTGCCGTTTTGAGCGCCGCGGTTTTGCTCGGCGTGACCCTGCTCGTCCCCGCGCTCAACAACCTTGCCGGCTCTTATTTTATGAAGCTTGGAGACGAGCTGGAGGAAGGAAACCGCGTATTCGGCTTTTACGGCTTTCTTTACAGGGAAAAGAAACGCGCGCTCGATATGCGCGCCTACCGGCAGGATATCCTTTGTCGAAAGAACCTTGCGCAGGGTAATCGGTTTTGGTCACAGAGCCACGCCGTAAAAGCCTCGCGCGGCCCTATGGGGCTCATGACGGCCGCAGCCGCAGCCATGTCCTACCTTTTTACGGGCCTCGTGTACGTGTTCGTATGCCTTAAGGCTTGGGGCGGCGCGTTCGGCATAGGCGCGGTCACACAGTACATCGGCGCGATCACGCTGCTTTCGGAGGGCATAACGGCGCTTCTGTCCCAACTCGGCGAAATGCGCAACAACACGCCGTTTTTAAGAAAGGCGTTTCAATTTCTCGATATCCCCAACGCCATGTACCAGGGAAGCCTCACGGTGGAAAAGCGCGCCGACCGCGCTTACGAAATAGAGTTTCGCGACGTTTCGTTCAAATACCCCGGCGCGGAGGCGTGGACGTTAAGGCATGTTTCCATGAAGTTCAACGTGGGCGAGCGCCTCGCGGTGGTGGGGCGAAACGGCAGCGGAAAAACCACGTTCATCAAGCTTCTCTGCCGCCTCTACGACCCTGCGGAGGGCGCGATCCTTTTAAACGGTATCGACATACGAAAGTACGACTATCTGGAATACCTTTCCATCTTTTCAGTGATCTTTCAGGATTTCAAGCTGCTTGCGCTCCCGCTCGCGCAAAACGTGGCGGCTTCCATAAACCCCGATCGCGCGCGCGTAGAGGCGTGCCTAAATAAAGCGGGCTTCTCGCAACGCCTCGGAGAGCTTGGCCTTGACGCATATCTCTATAAAGGTTTCGACACGGAAGGCGTGGAGATATCCGGCGGCGAGGCGCAAAAGATCGCCATCGCCCGCGCGCTCTACAAGGACGCGCCGTTCATCGTGATGGATGAACCTACCGCCGCGCTCGACCCCGTGGCCGAGTACGAGGTGTACACGAAATTTAACGAGATCATCGGCGATAAGACCGCCATCTTCATAAGCCACAGGCTTTCCTCCTGCCGCTTCTGCGACGAGATCGCCGTGTTCGATAGTGGCGTCGTGGTGCAAAAGGGGAGCCATGACGCGCTTTTGAAGGAGGAAAACGGGCTTTACGGCAAGCTCTGGCGCGCGCAGGCGCAGTATTATACGGAGAGGGAAGCGTCCGCGCAATAGCGCAAAACGATAAAACAAGCGCCCCCATTCCAAAGCCTTGGAGCGGGGGCGCTTGTTATAATGTAATGTTCTAATGAATATTTTAAATATTCTATAGAATATTATTGACATTCATATGAATGCGTGGTAAGCTATGGTCACACCAAAGGAAAGGGATGGAACAAAGGCGATGAACGTTCCCGGGACGGTCATTCCGATCGAAAAAAGCACGGGGCCCGGAGGAGAGGGCTTCCTGAACGGCATCTTTGCGGCGACCTCGGGCCTTATGCTCTCGCAGGTGCGCGAGATCACGGGGCTTGATGCGCCGGCGCTGCAAAACTGGGTGAAGCGCGGCTTCGTGCCGCCGCCGGAGGGGAAGCGCTATGGCATTGATCAGGTGGCGCGCATCCTCGTGATCAACATGCTGCGCGACGTTATGCAGCTTGAAAAAATCGCGTTTTTGCTGTCGTACCTCAACGGGAACCTGCTCGATACCTCGGACGACATCATTCCCGAATCCGTCCTGTATAGCTATATCTGCCGCATACGCTATGCGTGCGGCGGGGCGCTGTCCGAGAAGGACGTGGAAAAAGCTATAGAAAGCTGCACCGGCGATTACGTGGAGAAAATCCCCGGAGCCGCGCAAAAGCTGCATCGGGCGCTCAGGATCATACTCCTGTCGCTTAAGAGCGCCCAGCTCAAAAAGGAAGCCGAAAACCTGCTCGCAACGCTGCGTTAGCGGCATGGGCGGCTCCTTTTGAGAGCCGCAAGCGTTTCCGGTCGACATATACATTTTAATAATGAGGAAGGAGGGGGAACTATGGCGGAATGGTGGGATTCCTTGTCCGCGGTGCAAAGGGTATTCGCCTACTTCGCGCTGCCCGCCACGCTGGTGCTCATCATACAATCGGTCCTCGTGCTGTTCGGCATGGGGCACGACAGCGCGGACGCGGGGCACGGCGGCGTGGATGTTGGCCACGCCCATGCGGACTTCGGCCACGCGCACGCGGACGTTGGGCATGCTCATGGGGGCCTCGGTCATGCGCATGCGCACGGCCATGAGGACGACGGTTCCGACGGCTTTGCGCTGTTCAGCATCCGCGGCCTGGTGGCGTTTTTCTCGGTGGGCGGCTGGGCGGGCATCGTGCTCGACGGCGCAGGCGCGGGCCTTGTACTTACGGTGCTCGCGTCGCTCGCGGCGGGGTTCGCGGCGCTCTATCTGGTGGCGCTGTTGTTCCGCTTAACGGCGAAGCTGCAATCGTCCGGCAACATCGAGTTGAGTAACGCCGTGGGGAAGAGCGCGAAGGTCTACATTCCCATCCCGGGGGGCGAAAGGGGGACGGGTAAGGTGACGCTTACCTTACAGGAACGCTTTGTGGAGTGCGACGCCCTTACGCGCGCCCCGCAGGGCTTAAAAACAGGGGAATTCGTGAGGGTGACGGCGGTCGTGAACGCAAACACGCTCGTCGTGGAGCCGGAAATCGTCTCGGTCGCGCAGGCGGCGGAGCAAATGCATGGTAACGATGAAGTAATAAGCTTGGAGGTGTAACATGAACAATCCCATCATCTTGATGCTCGTGATCGCGATCGTCGTCGTTACGACGCTCATCCTCGTGCTGTCGCGCTATAAAAAGTGCCCGTCGGATAAGATCATGGTCATCTACGGCAAGGTCGGCTCCAACCCGGACGGCTCGTCCCGTTCGGCGCGGTGCATCCACGGCGGCGCGGCGTTCATATGGCCCATTTTTCAGGCGAGCGAATACCTCGACCTTACGCCGCTCTCCATAAGCGTCGATCTGACGAGCGCGCTTTCGCGCCAGAACATCCGCATCGACGTGCCTTCGCGCTTCACGGTGGGCATTTCCACCGAAGCGGGTGTGATGCAAAACGCGGCGGAGCGCCTTTTGGGGCTTAAACTCAACGAGATACAGGAGCTCGCCAAGGACATCATATTCGGCCAGCTTCGCCTTGTGATCGCCACGATGGATATCGAGGAGATCAACACCGACCGCGACAAGTTCCTCGAGGCCGTATCCGGCAACGTGGAGACCGAGCTTAAAAAGATCGGCCTGCGTCTCATCAACGTGAACGTGACCGATATCAGCGACGAATCCGGTTACATCGTGGCGCTTGGCCGCGAGGCCGCCGCGAAGGCCATCAACGACGCGAAGAAATCCGTCGCCGAGGCCGATCGCGAAGGCGCCATCGGCGAGGCGGTCGCGCACCGCGATCAGCGCATACAGGTGTCGCTTGCGGATTCCGAGGCCATCAAGGGCGAAAACAACGCCAAGGCGCAGATCGCCAACTCCGACGCCACGCGGCGCGAGCTCGAGGCCGATTCCTTAAGGCGTGCGGTCACGGCGGAAAAGATCATGGCAGCGAAGGCGCTCGAGGAGGCATACGCGGCGGAGCAGGCGGCGGAAACCGCCCGCGCGCTGAGGGAAAAGGCGACCCTCGAGGCCGACGTGCTCGTAAAGGCCGAAATAGATAAGCGCCAGCGCGAGATCGCCGCGGAGGCCGAGGCCGAGCAGATCCGCCGCCGCGCGAGGGGCGAGGCGGACGCCATCTTTGCCAAGATGGAGGCCGAGGGCCGAGGCATGCAGGAAATGCTCGTGAAGCAGGCGGCGGGCCTCTCCGAGGTCGTAAAGGCCGCGGGCGGCGACGCCAACGACGCCATCCGCCTTATGATCGCCGACAAGCTCGAAGACCTCGTGCGCGTGCAGGTGGAGGCCATCAAGAACATCAAGATCGACCGCGTCACCGTTTGGGACAGCATGGGCGGCAAAAACGGCGCGCCGACCACGGCCAACTTCCTTTCGGGGCTTATGAAGTCCGTGCCCCCGATGCAGGAGCTTTTCAACATGGCGGGCATGGAACTGCCGAGCTACCTCGGCAAAACCGCGGCGCAGCCCGAGGCCGCGCCGGAGGCGGAAGAATAAATAGAGAAACGAATCGTGCAATTTGGGGGCGTGGCGGATTTGCGCCGCGCCCCCACGCTTGCGCGAAGCGCCTCTCAAAACGCCGAGAACAGCGCGTCCGAAAGGGCCTCGGCTCCTTCGGGCGCGCTGTTCTTTAATAAATGCGGTTACTTGCTCTTGCCCATGTACGGGGAGGCCGCGGCCTTCGTCGCCGTGCCGGCAACGTTCATCGGCGCCGTGTTTGCTGCGTTCATGGCCGCGGTGTTCGCGGCATTCATGGCCGCCGCGTTCATGGTGTTCATGGGCGCCATGTTCGCGGCTTTCGCGGCCGCCGCGCCCATGGTCGATTTCATGGTGTCATATGCGCCCATGGTTCGCGCGGCCATCATCTCGTCGCAGGGATTGGGGGCAACGCACATGGCCTGCAATATCTCGTGGCATTCGCCGAAGCGCTGGTAGTGTACGATCTCGCGCTCGCGCAAAAAGCGCAGAGGGTTGATGAGCTCGGGGTTGCAGGTTAGGCACATCAAATGCTCGTAGGTCGCCCGGGCCTTTTGTTCCGCCGCCATATCCTCGAGGATGTCGGCGATGGGGTCGCCGGTGCATTGGATGTAGGAAGCGGTGAAGGGTACGCCGTTAGGATCCGCGGGAAAAACGCCGCAGCTGTGCATGGTGTAATAGCCGCCAAGGCCCGCGGCCTCGATTTCCTCCATGGTGGCGCCGCGCATACTCTGGTGTATCATGGTGCCGATCATTTCCCAGTGGGCCAGTTCTTCCGTGCCTGTTGAGGTATCAAAATGGCGCTTCCTGTTCGCCGGCAAAATGGCGGATAGGAAGTGC